>CANHQC010000201.1 GCA_947462695.1 Flavobacteriales bacterium
AAGACAGCTAACATATAGGCTACTTCTAACGAGAAAAGGGATAAAAATACAATTCCAAAAGTCAATTGATTTGCTTTTCGTTTAATGCGCTGAAAACCTTCAATTGTTGCTATAAAAAGTACCGGGAATAACACCATCCATTCTGTTTTTCCTGTCAAATACAATTCGATACTAAATGTGAGAAAGGCAACTAATGCCCCAATTCCAATAGTTTTCAGGGCAGAAGTCCCCTTCGATTTAAAATGCAACAAGGATTGTCGAACGGTCGTAAAGTAGGTGAATAATGCTATGCCGATCGCAATAACGCTAAATAACGAATAGATGTTTAAGTCAAAAAGTCGATGAATGGCAAGTGGTATCGATGAATTTTCCACTAGTCCAGAAGATAGGCTGACAATGAAATAGAAAAAGATACCGAGAAGAACAAAAAGTAACCAATTCATCCAGCTTTTCTCACGTTTAATTTGGACAACTATACTGTTTAGAGAAAACAAAAGATAAGAGCCGAATAAGGTGTTAAGTAATAAGTCGAAAAAAGTAGGAAAGATGGTGTTCAATCCAAATAAGCTTGGGTCAAATACCATATTGCCGGGAAAAACCACATTCCAATCAAGGAAATAAGCACCAAAACGCAAGCAACAAATAATCGAAACAAGAACTAAAGCGTACTTAACGGAAATTCTTTTTTGCAAAAAATAGGTCCTGCCCAGCAACAGTGCAGTAGAAATTAGAAGAAGTAAAATACTTGTAATCCCCGATATCGATCGATCTACAGGTTCATTCGATAATACCACCGAAAACAACTGTTTTCCTTCCAATGAATAGATGCTGTAATCAGGATTGCTTTCAAATGTGATTGTTGCGTTAAGCGGAAAGTTCAGGGCATCAGAAAATGAATTGATGAGGTAGTCATTTTGATAAACAAATTCTCGTTTAATCAAAAATGTCACACAATAGAGCAGGTTGTTTTTGCGTGTTGTCTTGCTGAAATACCAACCATTTTGTAAATGCAAAATACCATCTGTTGGAAAATGAATATCCGCAAAGCGGTTGACAGGAAGCTGATTTGAACTCCAATAAATGAGCGAATCATTCCGATAAACGTGCAGATTCAATTGCCGATTCGATATGGCGTTAGTTAACCATGGCTTATTCGCATTGAATTTAGTGGATGATAGTTCAGTAAGAAGCTTGTTTGCTTTTTTTTCTTGTTCCCAAAACTGGTGTTGGAATTCATCCAATACTTTTTCAACGGGCTGACGATACGTTTGGTTGTAATGAAAAAGGAAAGCCAAGGTTGATGCAAAGGCAAGCAGAAGATAGCGATATGCAAACAACCATCGTTTGATCATACGTTCTGCTGTGCTATTAATCGATTGATTTCATACATGAGTCGCTCAAACTCATCATCGGCTCTAAAGTCATTGTGAAACTTAAAATCAGCTTGTTCTTCATATGGTTCGAGGTAATTTTTGTAGCACGGGAGTACATGATTGTCCCATTGGTAAATGATCGCTTCACGCGAATAACCTCTTGTTTCCTGATCGCGATACAAACGCCTGTCCAATTGTGTCGTTGCATCAACCTCCATAAATATCGAAAAATCAATGCGCTTTCTGACTTCCTCATAATGAAACAAAAAAAGTCCTTCAACTATGATGAGTTCAGAAGGGGCAATCGTTAAAAGGACATTTTTATCTGGTGGAGCGTTGAAATGGTATTCTTTTACCTCGATAGGTTCTCCACGCAGTAGCGCTTTTAAATCTTCTGCAAGTTTTAATTCATCGAGTGCAGTTGGAAGATCGAAATTGTATTCACCATTCGCGTCTTTTTGCTGCATGCTTATGGGATGGTAATAATTGTCCATCGAGAAGATCGTTGGAGAGAAATGCGCAAGTTCTTTAGCTATTCGCTTTAGTAATGTTGTTTTTCCTGACCCACTTCCTCCACAAATTCCAATGACCATCGAACTATTCATATTTTTAACATTCCTTTTAACAGCCCCAAATATAAGTCATTTGAGTAGGATGATTTCGTTTTAACACCACAAGAAGAAACGACCTCCAAATTTTCCTTAAATAATTTAGATTCAACTTGTTTAATTTTATTGTTTAACATTTTGTATTTTTCTGCCCTCTAAACTGTTTTATTCGGTTGGTCGACAACTATTAAAGCGTTTTATCGTCAACTTAAAAAACTATGCTAATGTTGAAACATTTTATTTTTCTCGGAAGTTTTTTCATCGCCACTATTTCATTTGCTCAGCAAGGTGATGGAGGTCAACCAAAAGGTGCAAAAACATCTATCGATATCAAGACGGTGGAAGAACGCGTTTTCGCTCAGCCGAATATTGAACAACTCAGAACCGAAGATGCCGTAAATGATCACACAGGCTCCGGTCCATGGCGATTCGGATTCAACAACATGACTAACCTCAACACAACAAATTCAGGCACATGGTTTGACCTGCCAAACGGTGATTTAATCTGGTTGGTGAAGTTGACATGTACAAATGCCTTAACTGTGAACCTTTCGTTGAATGATGTGAAACTACCGGAAGGAAATGAATTGTATGTGTACAATCCTGACAAAGATTTTATCCTTGGAAAGTTTACTGCAAACCATTTGTATGAAGGTGAATTAGGAACAGAGTTAATTCCTGGACAAACAGCTATCGTTGAATATTACATTCCAGCTGCCAATAGGGATTTAGCTAATGGTTTAACTATTTACCGCGTCACTCATGGTTACCGAACAGCGGCTGAGTACCATGAAAAAGCCTTCGGAAGTTCAGGGAGTTGCAATATGAATGTCAATTGTGCAGACGGTGCACCATGGGTAGATCAGCGAAATAGTGCAGTAATGCTCGTTTCTGGAGGAAGTGGTTTCTGCTCTGGGGCGTTAATTAACAATACTCAAAACGATGGAAAACCATACGTATTAACGGCTAATCACTGTTACAGTTCTCCTACTTCTTGGGTATTCCGATTCAACTGGCAAGCAACCGCATGTACAAACCCATCCGCTTCACCAACGTTTCAATCGCTTTCTGGTGCCGTTTTACGATCAAGACGTTCACCTTCTGATTTTTGTTTAGTGGAAATTACAGGAGGATTGGTTAACAATACTGTTCCGTTAACGTATTCACCTTACTTTTCAGGGTGGGATAATTCGGGTACGAACCCAACTTCTACTGTTTCCATCCATCACCCTTCAGGTGACATTAAGAAAATCTCGTTCGATGATGCCGCTGCAGCTCCGGTTACCGCTATGGGATCTGAGGCTCAAGGGTGTTGGGGAGTAGAATGGGACCGCAATACTACAACGGAAGGTGGTTCCTCAGGCTCGCCGTTATTTGATCAAAGCAAGCGAATTATTGGACAATTGTGGGGTGGTGGAGCTTCTTGCTCTAACCTTTCTGCACCTGACTACTATGGTCGTTTATCCAAATCATGGAATCCCTCTGGTAGCAACAGTACAAATCAATTGATGTTCTGGTTAGATCCAACAAGTTCGAATGCTACTTTTATTGATGGGTACGATCCGAATGGTTCTACGAGTGTTGCACTTGATGCCGGATTGAGCACGCCTCAAGGTGTTGCTGGAACATTGTGTACAGCAACTGTCACACCACAAGTTACAATTACAAATTCAGGGACGTCAACGTTAACAGCTTTAACCATCAATTACGGATTCGATGGTCCGACGAATTTAACTTTCAATTGGACCGGATCATTAGCTCAATACCAAACAACAGTGGTAACACTTCCTACTGCAACACTGGCAGGTGGAAACCATACGTTTAATGCAATTATATCCAATCCAAATGGTGCGGCCGATGAAAATGCTACGAATAACACCATTGCATCTAGCTTCACTACTGTAGTTGGTGGTTTGATTGCGGGATTGACGTTAAACCTTGATTGCTATGCATCTGAAACAGCTTGGCAATTGACAACGAGTACAGGTTCAGTCTTGTTTTCAGGATCTGGATATGTGGATGACAACCCGATTACGGTCAATGAAAATTTCTGTTTGAATTACGGGTGTTACAATTTTACCATCACCGATACTTACGGTGACGGATTGACGGGATGTTCTGCTGCCAATGGCGGAGCTGGTAGTTACCAAATTACCTTTAACGGAGCAATTAAAGCAGAGCTTACAGAGGCACAAGCGAATTTTGGTTCAACAAATACTCAAAACTTCTGTATTATTGATGATACGGGACTTGAAGATTTAGCCATCTCTAATAGTGTTTCAGTATATCCGAATCCGGCTAATGAGTCATTAACTGTTTCTGCAAATGGATTAAACGTAACTGCAGTTGATGTATTATCCTTAACAGGGCAACTGCTTCAAAACATTCCTTCGGAAGGAACAGCAGTAAAAGTGAATGTAGCTGATTTAGCAGCTGGGGTTTACTTCATACGTGTCGTAACCGAACAAGGTGTTGCATTGAAACAAATTATCGTAGAATAAACGAAACGTTGATACATGAAAAAGGGTCGGAAATTCCGACCCT
>CANHQC010000202.1 GCA_947462695.1 Flavobacteriales bacterium
CAGATGTCGCGAAAATCAATAAATGCTTAGTAGATAACGGATTTGAAATCGAAGCACTTGAACCTAAACGCAAGCTCGAAGATTTCTTCATCAAAACAATTCAGTCCTGATATGTTGTGGAAAAATACATATAACGAATTCATCAAGATTTTGGCTAAACCCAGAAGTTATATTGGTGTCGGCGCATTAACATTACTTATTGGAATCATCATTTTTGCGATGAAAGCGGATGGAGAATCGATTGTCTCTTTCGTTACAGCTTCATTCGAACAGACACTTTCCTTCAACGGGCACATTGTAAATGGAAACCTTATTGCCTTCATTATCTTGCAGATGTTGATTGTGCACATCCCATTGCTTGTCGCGCTAATTACCGGTGACCTCATTTCAGGTGAAGCGGCAATGGGAACGATACGCATGTTAGCAACCAAACCTATATCAAGAACTCAAATTGTCTTATCGAAATTCATTGCGGGTGCGGTTTACACCTTGTTTTTAACCATTTGGCTAGGATTTTTAGCTTTGATTGTATCACGTTTCATTTTCGGTACGGGTGATTTGATTGTATTGAACAGTGATGGGCTGGTTATTCTTCAAGATGCGGACATTTTATGGCGTTTCGGACTTGGTTTCATTGTCGCATTTCTGGCACTTTTAACTGTTTCAACGCTATCTATTTGCCTATCTGCATTTGCTGAGAATTCCATTGGTCCGATTGTCTCTACGATGGCAATCATTATTCTCTTTACCATCATTGGTACACTTGATGTCACCGTTTTTGATTCAATCAAACCTTATCTGTTTACCACACACATGGCCTCATGGCGCAGTTTCTTTGAAGATCCTGTTCCATTTGATGACATTAAACAATCCATAATCGTACTGGTCGTTCACAATGTGGTACTAGTTGCCATCGCTATTTTTAAATTTTCCAAAAAAGACATTACCTCCTGATGAAAACACTTTTAAGTCTTCTTTTCCTCTCTTTTTCTTTGTATAGTGCTGCGCAAGATGCCAACGTATTATTGAACAAAGTTACTTCCAAGTTAAACTCAGTAGAGGATTACACTGTCCAGGCGAACATTAAGGCAGATATTCCGATGATCAAGATTTTACCTTCTCAAGCAAAGATTTATTTCAAGCAAAAAGACAAATTCAAGGTGGAATCGAAAGGGATTTCAATACTTCCTAAACAAGGATTTTCTGAAATGAGTTCCTTCTTAAACAATAAAAAAGGATACGTGGCTGTAGCTGGTGAGCAAGCAACAATTGATGGGGTAAAAACTCAACTTATCACCGTTATTCCAAACGATGAAGCCGGCGATATGATCTTGGCTAAATTATGGATCGACACCAAAAGATCGGTAATTATGAAATCTCAAATGACGACTAAAGGCAACGGTACAGTTACCTCCACATACAGTTATGCTACCGAGGTTTCCTATGGCCTTCCTTCCAAACTGGTATTTGAAATTGATGTCAAGAAATTCAAATTACCAAAGAGTGTCGCTGCTGACATCAATAAAACCTCATCAAAAACGCCAAAAAAACCCAAGGATAAAGGAACCATTACGATTACACTGACTGATTACAAAATCAACCAAGGATTGAGCGACAGCCTGTTTAAGTCGGCAGATAAGAAGAAGAAAAACTGATTACTTTAACCGGCGCTGCATTGCTTGGTAGCGCGATTTGTGGTTTTGTTTCCCGACACATTGGTATTCCGTTTTCAACTCTTTAAAGTTGGCTATCCGTTCTTCAGGATTGGGATGTGTACTTAACAAATCGGTGCTCGATGAGCTGCCGTTTTCTTTTACTATTTTCTCGAAAAACCCTGCGCCTCCTGCCGCATTGTAATCGAGTCCACACAAGTACTTAACAGAACATTCATCTGCCTCCCGCTCATATCGTCTAGAATAACTTAAATTGAGTAATCCTGACGTGATTTCTGTCGCGTTCTGATTGTCTAACAAAAACCCAAGTACAAGTTCGATCCCGATCGTTTTTGTCAACTGGCGAGATCCATGGCGTTTATCGGCATGACCAATTTCATGTGCAAGAACACCCGCAAGTTGTGCCTCATCCTCAAGGTATTTCAAAATTCCTGTATACACAAAAATATACCCACCAGGTGCACAGAAAGCATTTATCGTTTTATCGTCATCAATTAGTGTAAGTGTCCAGTCAAAATCTTTTCGGTGATCGAGTTGACCAGAATTCAATATTTTCATTTTTATTCCTTCCACATAATCATAAAGGGCTTTGTGTTCCGAACGATTCATGACCTTATATTGACCACTATTTACAACTTCGTTGTACAATTCTTTTCCCATTTTTTTATCATCCGCAACAGTAAAACCGTTGATCTGAATGTCACTGAGTTTGTTTGCAAATGATTCAGCAAGTTCACCACCTTTACTGAGGGCTTGAGACCCTAAATCGGCCAAATCATTGAGCCAATCGTCCTCTTTTGGAGATCCTGAAGTAGCCGTTGGATCAGTATCGTTTGGACCCAATTGATCACAAGACATCAATCCAACTGAAAAAATGATAGACAATAGAATAAGAAGAGCCGGTTCTCTAAATGTTGTTTTCATAGTGAATTCGTGACAGTTGGAATAAATATACAGAAATTGTAAATCAACGCGCTATGAATTAACGAACAATTACAAGATTCAACTTACGATTGTGTAAATTTGCTGTATGCATTCAACCGAATTCCAATCCATCATTGAATTCCGTAGATCGAATAGAAAGTTTGATCCGGAGGTTCCTGTTCCAAAAGAAGTCATTCAACGAAGTCTTGAACGAAGTATTCTGTCTCCAAACAGCAGCAATATGCAATTGTGGGAGTTTTATTGGATTCATTCTGAGGAAATGAAAAAAGCCTTTGTCCCACTATGTCTTGATCAATCTGCAGCCAAAACTGCTCAGGAAATGGTGGTATTTGTTACGCGACAAGACCTTTGGTCAAAACGTGCGAAGTGGAACCTTGATCGCATCAAAGAAACAATCAAAGGCGAACCCAATAAGCTAGAGCAAAAAGGATTGAGTTATTACGGTAAGTTGATGCCTTTGCTTTATAAAAACGATCCTTTTGGTCTTTTCACGTTTGTACGCAGAACGATTTGCTTTTTTGGTGGATTAACGAAACCATTTATGCGGTTTGGTGGAAAAGCGGATCAACGTATTATGGTGCATAAATCATGTGCATTGGCAGCTCAAACCTTCATGTTATCCATTGCTGCAGAAGGATTTCATTCCTGTCCAATGGAGGGCTTCGATAAAAAACGCGTAAAAAAAGCACTTGGTTTGCCAAGAGGAGCTGAAATTAACATGATTATTTCGGTAGGTAAAGGAACTGAACCAGGTATTTGGGGTCCTCGATTCAGGGTGCCTTATGAGGAAGTTGTTTTTGTCAAGTGATGTTGTTGACGAAATTTCGTTAGCTTTTGCCTTAATTCTTGAAGCAAGTGGTGTTCGCTGCTGTTAATTCCGCGGTATGCAGCGGATAAATGATCAGCACTTTTAATCAATTTAACTATCATTTCGTCAGTAAGTGAACTTTGGTGGCGATCGATAAATAGAAAAAATGATTCGAGGGCATCACTTGGGTCAACTATTTCCGCTTCTAGATAATCAAATGCGGCATACATATACGATGGAACAGGCATGCCAAACTCATCTCTTTGCTGAACATCAGCTAATTCGTTATCGATCAGTTGCTTGAACGCATCTTTCTCACTTTCACGGATAGAACCGTCGCAGTTAGCTACAGCATAGAGCAGTTTACCCCATTCACCGTATAATGTAGACCATTTCATTTACACGTTGATTTTCTTTGCTTTGATCACAACAAAAGACCCATCTCCAAATCCAAGTTTTGCGGGTTGGACCTCTGTTACTTCATTGAGCGGTGTAAATAAAGTTTGTCGCACTTCAAACTGGCGAAAACCAGCTTCTCTAAGCCAATTCAGTAGTTGTGTAGGCTGGTAAAACTTCGCTGATTCGTAAAATGAGTCGTTTTCGTTGCGTTCAGCGTATTCCTTTGCAATAGAGCCATTTTGGTCAATCATACCAATTATGAGCGACCCGTTCCATTTCAATACGCGGTTAGCCTCACTGAATGCCTTTTTCACATCCGTCAAATAGCTAATACAGGTTGTCATCAATACAAAATCAAAATGAAGGGCTTTGTATGGAAGTCGCTCTGCTACAGCATCCATCACTTCAATTCCACGATTGACTGCTATTCGTCGCAAGGCTTGTGAAGGTTCTATTCCTTCTTTGATTCCAAGTTCACGAGCAAAACGCCCTGTTCCCAATCCTATTTCTATGCCATGACTTTCCCCTAATGGCAGGAATTCTCTTATCGCCTCTACTTCTGAGTGAAATGCATAAGGATGACGATCGAACCATTCGTCGTATTTCTCCGCTTTTCTATCAAAAACGGCAATTTGCTCTTGTGTTTTCATATGCTAAAATTTAATACCTCAAAGTGAGC
>CANHQC010000203.1 GCA_947462695.1 Flavobacteriales bacterium
AGCAGTTAACCATGCTTCTCTTGCAGCTTGGAGGTTCTCTGGTAAGTTGGTTGATAACTTTCCACTCGCAATCCATGACTGCGATTCATGAAAACCATTGTAAGCTGAAAAATAATCCATTTGCATCCATTCAGGTAAATGAATGCCATTAATTCCAAAGGAATCGATGCGAATACTCCCCAATAATGACGTCAGGTAATCGCTCCAGGAAATGGCGACGGTTATATTTCCGATCGCATATTCCATTATGAGCGCCCAACCGATAATCCACGCGATTAATTCTCCGAAAGCGACATAAGAATAGGTATATGCACTTCCCGAAACGGGTACCATCGATGCAAATTCAGCATAAGCAAAAGCAGCAAATCCACATGCAACTGCTGTAAAAAGGAATAAAAAGATGACAGCCGGACCACCATCGAAACTTGCTTTACCGATTGTACTAAAAATTCCTGCGCCGATGATTGCGGCAATTCCAAAAGCAGCTAAGTCACGAACGCCGAGGTGTTTTCCTAGTGATTCATGACCATCATTTTCGTTAGAATTGACTTGATTAAGAATATCGTTAACATTTTTTTTTATGAAAAGTGCTTTCCACTGCATTGGGCATTCATTTAGAGCTAACGGTAAAAATAGAAAAATCCTACAGAAAACAACTTTTGGAATTTTGACCGTCCAAGATCACATTTAAAGAAGTCGCCAATTTCTTTTTTATGTATGTTTGGTAAAATTTTAATCCATGAAAAGACAACTACTTCTCATTACTTCACTTATTTCAGGGTTTAGTGCATTCGCTCAACCCACAATGACTCAATCAAATGAACCAATTATTGGTGATTTCGAAACGATGTTTACGTGTGCAACTACAACCGATCCACAAGCAAATGTGAGCGGAAGTGCCGTAACATGGGACTTTTCGCAATTGGTTGGTCTGAATGGTCAAACAAAAGTAATTGAACTTGTTGATCCAGCGACAACACCTGCTGCCTCCTACTATCCGACATCTATGAAAGCATTCAACATTCAAGGATCGTTAACAAATTTCTTCAACTCCACTGTCAGCCAGCGCGTCTCTCAAGGATTCGTATTTGAAGAACCAAGTTTCGGAACGGTATTGGCCGTATTTAGCACAAACGAGCAACAAACGGTGCAGTACCCATTTGCAAATGGAGACAATTTTAGCGATAGTTTTAGTGGAACCTTAGCCTTTGATTTCAATGGCGCGCCACAAAACCCTACGTGTACAGGAAATGCATACATGCAAATAGATGGACAAGGAACACTTAACCTTCCGCAAGCAACGAGTATTCCGAATGTCATTCGCTATAAAACAGTTGATACCGTATTTACACAAGTTATTTTTGTCATTCCATTGGATGTGGAAATCGTTCGAACTCAATATGAATACTACGATTATGCATCAAGTAATCTACCTGTTTTTATTCATACCAATGTGAAGATTCAACAAGCAGGAGCAACAGCACCATTAGCTGATCAAACGGTAGTTCTCTCTTCTGTTGAACCTACAATGTGTGCTGGAATGGAAGAAAATACTGCATTAAACATTACTGTCTTCCCTAATCCAACCAGTGATGAACTAGTGATCACGAATATCCAAGAAAATGCAAAAATTGAATTGATTGATGCGTTAGGTAATGTGATTAGAAAGACGCATGCAGAGACGAATCAAGTGAATATGAATGTTGAAGGTCTAGCAAGTGGAAACTATTTCGTTCGTATTGTTTCTGACGAATCCACGGCGCTCAAATCGGTCATTATACGTTAAAAGTTAAACCGCTGAAAGGCGGTTTTTTTTGTCTATTCATTTAACTGTTCGATCGAATACTTAATTTTAATGTCGTTCGATTAATTTATCTCGCGCATGTGTCGACTGGTTGTTTTTCTACTTTTTTTAAGTTCATTCATTGGCATTAGTCAGGAACAATTAACAGCTGAGGAACGCGCCTACTTGTTTCATATCGTCAAAAAAAGCCCGATTTTAAATACGTCAATCGGCAGGTATTTCGATTATAAAGGACCTGAAGTCAGGCTGCCAAATAAAGACCTGAATTACGACTCCGTTGAATTACTGATCATCAATAAGCCTGAATTATTGATCATTCGCACCAATGAAATAGCAAAATCATCTAAGGGAATTCTTGGAGAAGCAGCGAATAAAATGGCCATTTGGGAATTGAACAAAACCTTAGTTGCCAAGCATTCTAATGACAAGTCACTAGAGGCATTTCTGTACAAGTACGAGAACTTTAAAAAATCACTTCTTGAAAAACTACCGACAAGTGCACTTAAACAAAACGGTGAGCTAATTGACATTCATCCCAAAGTTGAACAACTGTCTAATCCAAGTTTAACGCTCAACGAAAAAATAGCGCAATTAGAGACCATGAGGTTTCTCACGCCAAATGAACAACTTCTCGTATTAAATGCAATTAGTAAAACAATAAACGACTATGTAGAACAACGTTCAAGGTCCATTTTCACCTTGTTAGGTGGTGAAGCAACAACTTATCGAAATGTACTTGTTGCAGCCGGTGATGGAAGCGGTACAGCAGGATTACTTGAAGAACGCGAAAAAGATGAAAAAGGGAGATGGAACAGAGGCCTACCCAAAGCCGTTGGATTATTCCCCTATCAACTTGTAATGAAACCGCTACCTAACGAAAAAGAACCTGTTATACAACCACTTAAAATTACAGAAACCAACTGGTTAACCGCAGGAGGAAACCGATCAACAGCTGTTCATTTCGATGTGTGGGGATATAACTCAAAAAAGCAAACAACGGTTGTCATTGAGAAAAATGGATTATCCTATCACTTGTTCGGGTCTGGTGAAACACGCTTTTTAACTCCAGATTCATCCTTTGTCGACGGCGGTACTTTTCAATCAGTCATAAACGAACTCGAATTCAAAATCATTGGGCGATTGGAGGATAAGATTTACGGAAAACGTGGATTAGATTACTGGATTGAATTCTACTCACAGGAACGTGATGAAACAGAAATGAAAATTGAAAAAAACGAATACGGCTATTCAGAAATGAATCGATCATCGATAGTCACGAAGAAAAAAGCTCCTAGAAGTGTTCGAAAAGCACGGAAAAAAGCAGCCAAAACTCCGGGTGGAGGACCTGTGACCTATCAGCCTAGAACAGTTTCGAACAGAAAACAAAAACGCGCTGCAGAACAATCAATTGTTGAATTGTATGGAATTTATGAAGGGCACAAACGAAAAGTGGCCGAGTTACAAAAAGAAAAACAAACGCTGATTGATCAAATTGCGTTAATGGAACTGAAGCTTAATTCGTACAAGCAAGCCATGGGTTACAAATGGGCTGCATACACGGTGAATGACGGACTATACACATTTGAAGATTCCTCCACTTTTGACATGTATACGCAAGATTTCCAATTTCCTCCTGGGCTCGATACCATTCCTTTTGAAGTTCGCCTCATTGCAATTCCCGATAAACCGTTGAGTGAATCAGCGGATGAAGTGATGATGCACATGCAGTTAGTCGATACCAAACCGAATTATACAGCTAGAGTTCAGTTAAAATTAACCGATCAATTTGCTTCCGATACATGGGAGTTGACCAATTCGTTATTACAAGAAAATGACAGTGTCGCTGTGCTTCAGTTTTTCGAAGTTTTAAAAGACAAGAAAGTTCCATTAATCCTGATTTCGAGAGGAAATGGAGTCGGTGAATGGGATGGCATTCGTGTTATGCGTTCAAGAAATCGAACGGAACTACCTTCCTATCCCAATAATTCAGAAGATAGTCTTTTTAAACGGCTTCGATTTTCCGAAGTAAACATCAACTTAGATCGATCTATTCAACTGGAAATCAATTCGTATACCGATCCTGTTCGGTCAAATTTGACATTCTCAAATCCCGAAATTAGTGAATTGATGAAACGCTATCAGCTGACTTCAAATGACCTTTTAAGCGCACTTAGAACTGCAAGTATAGCCGAAAAGCTGCGGTCGGAATTCAATGTTTTAGCTGGACGTTACCTTGATCGAGAAACAGCAAAAATTGTCATTGATCGGTTGAATAAAGAAATGGGGGCAGCAAAAATTTCCATCGGCCCAACATCAATCAAACTTAGTGAATTGAATAAGCTGAAATAACTTATTCAGCATCAAAAGAAGTATCTGGGAAATTTACAAGGTATACCCTTTCTGTGGCTCGGGTTACTGCGGTATACAACCACCGCTTTTGATCTTCAATGGTAATTGCCGGATCTACATATCCTTGGTCTATGTAAACATGAGCCCATTGTCCACCTTGAGACTTGTGACACGTTACGGTGTAGGCAAACTTTACTTGAAGTGCATTAAAGTAAGGATTCTTTAGAATCAACTCGTACCGTTTTTTCTTGTTTTTCTCGTTCAGGTAATCCTGTTCGATGGCAAAAAAGAGCTCTTTCATACGCGTTCGTGGAAGCGCTGGCGAATCAGAT
>CANHQC010000204.1 GCA_947462695.1 Flavobacteriales bacterium
AAGATGTTCGTGACCGTATAGATCGAAAACGAGGTAAAATTCGCTATAAAGGACCTGATTTCTTATTGTTTCGAATGCTAGATGCCATCGTTGATAAGTACTGTGAAGTACTTGAAGATATCACAGACACGATTGAAGAACTGGAAATGCGTCTCGTTCGATTACCGAATAGTGAAACCTTGCAAAAGATTGAATTTCAAAAGCGAAAATTGATTGAATTGCGGAAAATCGTTCTTCCACTCCGAGATGTGACGCTTCAACTTGAAAAGATAAAAAGTCCTTTTCTTGAAGTGGACAACCATTACTACTTCGCTGATTTAAAAGAAAATTGCCTTGGTATTCTTGAGGAAATCGATGCAAACAAGCAAATCCTCGAGGGCATGGCAAACCTATATTATGCCATTCAGGGACAACGGATGAATGAGATTATGAAGGTCTTAACTGTTGTCAGTGCGATTTTCATTCCGCTCACCTTTATTGCTGGGGTTTACGGAATGAACTTCAAATACATGCCAGAATTAGAATATCCTTATGGTTATTATACGGTTGTAGGCTTTATGGTACTCGTTGGCGTTGGATTGTTGTCATTTTTCATTAGGAGAGGTTGGTTAAAACGGAATCATTGAGGTAAGATTTTAGATCTCATGTATCTAATGAAAGGGTAAAAACGCTTTTGTTAAAATTCTTCCAGATAAAAAAAGGGCTCCAAATACCTGGAACCCTTCATCAACTTTATAAAAGAAATGCTTAAACCTTTGGAGCAGCAGCCAAAATGGATGCATCTGTTTCTGCGGCAAATTTTTCAAAATTCTTGACAAATTTCTCTGCCAGACTTTTCGCCGTAGAATCGTAAGCGTTTTTGTCCGCCCATGTTGCTCTCGGATTTAAAATCTCTGAAGGAACATCAGGACAAGATGTAGGCATAGATAAATCGAAGACTGGCAATTTTTCGAATGTCACCGCATCCAACTGACCGGTTAACGCTGCGGTAATCATCGCTCGAGTATAGGAAAGTTTCATTCGACTTCCCACACCGTACGATCCTCCTGTCCAACCAGTGTTGATTAGCCACACATTGATGTCAGTTCCATTTAATTTCTCTCCTAAAAGTGCAGCATATTTCGCAGGGTGAAGCGGAAGGAAAGCGGCACCAAAACATGCTGAAAACGTCGTTGTTGGTTCTGTAATTCCAACTTCTGTTCCCGCAACTTTAGCCGTGTAACCTGACATGAAGTGATACATCGCTTGTTCCTTCGTCAACTTAGAAATTGGAGGCAATACCCCAAATGCATCAGCCGTAAGGAAGAAAATATTTTTAGGAGCTCCACCAATCGATGGCTCAGCAATATTGTCAATGTGATGAATAGGATAGGATACACGTGTATTCTCAGTAATCGATCCGTCGGTATAATCAGGTGTCGAGCTTCCATCCTGGAATCCAATATTTTCAAGGATCGCCCCGAATTTAATGGCATCGTATATCTGAGGTTCTTTTTCACGCGTTAAATCAATGGTTTTTGCATAACATCCACCTTCGAAATTGAAAACGGTCTGATCTGCCCAGCCGTGCTCGTCATCTCCGATCAATCTGCGATTTTCATCCGAGGAAAGCGTTGTTTTTCCTGTTCCGGATAATCCGAAGAAAATAGCTGTATCGTGTTCTTCGTTACCAATATTGGCCGAACAATGCATCGATAGTACTTTTTTCTCATGCGGAAGGACGTAATTCAATACCGAGAAAATACCTTTTTTGATTTCTCCTGTATAACCGGTTCCACCGATTAAAATCATTTTTTTGGTGAAATTGAGTACCGCAAAGTTGTGTTGACGCGTACCATCAATTTCAGGATCTGCTTTAAATCCTGGGGCACACACAATATGCCAATCAGGTAAAAATCCATCTAGCTCTGTTGCACTTGGGCGAAGGAACATGTTATAAGCAAACATATTAGACCACGGAAATTCAGTGACAACACGAATGTTCATTGCGAAACTTGGGTCTGCACAAGCTGCAGCATCCCGCACGTAAACATCTTTAGCAGTCAAATACGCTTTCATGCGATTGTATATCGCATCAAATTTTTCCGGACTGAATTTGATATTGACATCTCCCCACCACACACTATTTTCTGTATTTTCATCACAAACAACAAACCTGTCTTTCGGAGAGCGACCTGTAAACTCACCGGTTTCGATGGCCAACGCACCGGTATCTGTCAAAACGCCTTGACCAGTTAGAATAGTATCTTCAACAAGTTCTGCTGGAGTTAAATTCCAAAATTGATTTCCTAAGTTAGTCAAGCCAATAGAGGCACTTAGATCGGCATGCTTGCCGTATTTTCCGAAAATACTCATATGTTTAATTTTTCACAGTATGGAACCATTTACGGGGCAAAAGTACATTTTCTCATTGGCTTGGGTCCCAGTAAAAATGTGAAATTTACGCACAAATTAGGAGGTGTTGTTAATAAGTGAATTAGTGTTAAAATGACACTAATTCGACTAAAGCTTTTAATGCCGATCGAATATTTTGGTTCACCTCGCTGATAGATGCTGACATCATGTAACAGGGTGCGGTAACAATTTTATTCTTTTGATCCACTTGAATTGCATGAACAGTTTTCATCGTTCCTTTCGCACCAATTTTTTCTAATCCTGATGTAAACGCGCCGATATCATAAGGTGAATCAGCAGCGGTCGAGCCAATTGTTAATGTAGCTTCTATGGATGAATTTTCAAGTGCCTTGGCCACAACTACCGGACTAACGCAAAGTGCAGCAATCGGTTTACCGATATTTATCATGTTGACAAGTAGAAGTTTAACTTTTGGGTTAATCGTCCCATCAGGTCCTTCAAATGCCCAATTGGTAAAATTCTTTGCACTACCAAATCCACCAGGAATTACTAATGCGTCAATGTCTGCGGGTTGAATCGTAGAAATTTCAACCACTTCACCTCGTGCTATTCGAGCGGATTCAACGAGCATGTTCCTTTTCTCAGGCATTTCTTCGCCGGTTAGGTGATTGATCACATGGTATTGATCTTCATCGACACTTATACAGACTGCTTCTGCTCCGAGTTCGTTGATTGCTAAAAGCGTGAGAACAACTTCTTGAATTTCAGCACCATCATAAACTCCACAACCGGAGAGTAATACACCAATTTTCATCGTATTTATTCTTTTGTGTACGTGTAGTTAATCGCATTTACCCAATCGGATAAATCTAAAATTACTTGACTACCTGCTTCTTTCTTGTAAGCGAATTCAGTAACGTCGATATACAAGGTATCGGTAATTAATTGTCGGCAATTATCCCCGTGATTGTTGTGAACCAATTGAATAGCGCGTCTTGGTGGCAACGATTTGCTAATCATAGCTGAACCAACACAAGTAAACGTATGTTCACCGCAGCCACCACTGTAATTGACCACCACCATTAATGTGTTACCTGAAATTTCTGCAGATCGAATACTAAACAATGCACTTTCGCTCTCATTCGTCCCAATTTGACCTTTCATTTTCTTGGTGACTTGAGTTTCTTCCTTAGTTAATTTTTGGGAACTTGCGCAGCTTCCAAATAAGGTGAGACAAGCTATGTAGAGTAAACTTTTCATAATCTTCGAATTTAAAACAAAAATATATCTTATGTACTATTCAATCTAGTAACCTTCTGTTAGATGTTCCGTATTTTTGTCCTATGAAAACGCGTACACTCAAAAAAAATAAAGTCAATGTAGTCACGTTGGGCTGTTCAAAGAATATTTTTGATTCGGAAGTCATGATGGCTCAATTAAAGGCTAATCATTTTGATGTGGAACATGAAGCTCGACAAGATGATTCAGAAATCGTGATCATCAATACGTGCGGGTTTATTGACAATGCGAAGCAAGAATCAATAGATACGATTTTGCGTTACGCTCAAGCCAAAACAGATGGTTTGGTAGACAAAGTGTATGTAACTGGATGTTTATCTGAACGCTACAAAGATGACTTGGAAAAAGAAATTCCTGAAGTAGATGCGTTTTTTGGGACTCGAGACCTTCCAAGATTGCTTAAAACACTGAAAGCAGATTACAAGCATGAGTTAATTGGTGAACGTATACTCACTACACCAAACCATTATGCCTACTTCAAAATTGCTGAAGGATGTGACCGCCCATGTTCGTTTTGTGCTATACCATTGATGCGTGGAGGACACCTGTCAACGCCAATTGAACAGTTGGTCGATCAAGCAAAAGGCTTAGCTAAAAATGGTGTGAAAGAGTTGATGTTCATCGCACAAGATTTGACCTATTACGGATTGGATTTATACAAAAAAAGAGCATTAAGCGAATTACTTGAGCGCGTTTCAGATGTGGAAGGTATCGAATGGATTCGCTTACATTATGCGTTTCCATCAGGATTCCCAATGGATGTGTTAGATGTCATGCGTGAACGTTCCAATATTTGCAATTACCTTGATATGC
>CANHQC010000205.1 GCA_947462695.1 Flavobacteriales bacterium
GGTCCAGAAGGTTTGATCAATTTCATCCGAATCGTTCAACTGTATGAGAAATGGCTTAAATCCTGCTTGCTCAAATACCGAAAGTTTTTCAGCATGGGTGGTGGAGGCATTCACCTGATAATTCAATTGAAGGAGTTTTTCTCCTAAGGAAAATCCCAGCCAGCCGGCTCCCAATATACAGATTGATTTCATCGATTTATTCAATTAGCGTCTTCCTCTTCGTCCACCCGACGATTTTTTATTGCTCGATTGCGCTCCCGGAAAATACGGTTTGTTGCCAGGTGTTTTTCGTTTTTTTTGTGAAGATGCTGCCGGTGATTTCGAACTTGATTTTCTATCTGAACTAGTAGATTGCTGTCCTGTTCGTTTTCTGTCACCTTCCGAATTTCGTTTATTGGATAGAGGAGTTTTTTTCTTTGCAACCGAAGTTGCCGATGATTTCTTTTCAACCACATCACTCGAATGTTCAATCATCGAATTGATTCCCGCGCGTTCTTCTTTGGTCAATTCACGCCAAGTCCCCAAGCCCAATCCTTTCAATGCCACATTCATAATTCGAATGCGTTCCAACTTGGTCACTTCATAGCCAAAATGCTCACACATTCTACGAATTTGACGGTTCAAGCCTTGAATAAGAATGATTCGAAAAACTGTAGTGCTCTCTTTTTGAATAAAACACTTTCGTGTATTCACACCCATTATAGGAACTCCATGTCCCATTCCTTCAATAAAAGCGTCGGTGATTGGCTTGTTCACCGTTACCAAATATTCCTTTTCGTGCTTATTACCGGCGCGTAATATTTTATTCACGATATCACCGTTGCTTGTCAAGAATATCAAGCCCTGCGATTCTTTATCCAAACGACCAATGGGGAAAATTCGTTGCCCAAATTTGAGGTAATCGATGATGTTGTCGCGAGCACCCTGTTCTGTTGTACAAACAATTCCGATAGGTTTGTTGAATGCAATCAAGACTTCTTCTTCCGCCGATTTAGCCTCAATCTCTTGTCCGTTTACCATCACTTTATCGCCCGGTTTCACTTTATCGCCTACATGAGCCCTACGGCCGTTAATAAGTACATGGCCTTTTTCAATATACCCGTCGGCAACTCTTCTTGAGCAAAGTCCGCTTTCGCTTATGAATTTATTAAGTCGTGTTTCGTTTGATTCGTTCATCTTAAAATTAATTCGATTGACTTGATAATTGATTTTCTCTTGTAGTTTTATGCCTAAATCTTCCAACGTTTTCCAACGTTATATCTCAGCCCAATTGTACAAGTTTAATCAACATATCTTTTTTCTTGCCGTTTTGTTTTTTGTACAAAACAAACTGGGTGCGCAAAGTTACTCTTCTAAATCGTTTTTTCGTACCTATGGTTTAACGACGAGTGATTATGGTACTTGGGTTGCCGAAACAGCTGACCAAGGATATTTGATCTCATTCAATTCGCCATTCAACGCGCTTGTTGCCGGAGGATTAGTCAAAACCGATTGTTCCGGTGAGATTTTATGGCAACATCTCTATACGGCGAACAATGAAACCATGCTCACCAAACAGGTGGAAGAAATTAATGGTAGTTTTTACGTGTTTGGCGCTGCGGGTAATACACTCAATAATGCACAACTGTATTTTGCACAACTAAGTGCTGATGGAACTTTACTGCAAGCGAAATACATCCGTTGCACCAACTCCGATGACCCTGCGCGGTTTCTCCAAGCTTCCAATGGCACCTGGTGGCTCATTAGTACTGGCGATAACAACGTGGGTTATGAAAACATCTGCGTAACACAACTTGATTACAATTTGAATCTCATCTCATCCAAGAAGTACTCTCTTCCTCAAAAAGAATTACTAGTAGAATCTGCCGCATTAACTCCCGATGGGGAACTTGTTCTCTGTGGTAATTACTCTAAAGGCAATACTTTCCGAAATGCATTCGTGATGCGCATTGGAGCAGGAGGTGAGCTTCGTTGGTTTTCTTCTGTAGGTCACTCGTATGATGTGTTTTTGAATGATGTGGTTACAGATGCTGCGGGTTTTAGTTATGCCAGTGGCTATATGTATGATCAAGTTTCCGGATGGGATGCCATCTTGGTGAAAATGAATTCTACGGGGATTTTATCGGGACAAGTTCAGATCGATATAACCCAAGATGATCGTTTTCGATCTTTAACATATAGAGATGGAAATCTGATGTTGCTAGGCGATTTCGGAAGCTTTGATGACCGAAATATTTTCTGGGTGAAAATCAATACGACAAACTTCGCGGTGGGTTATCCAGTTCAATTAGTTTGGGGAGATCCGTACACGAATTATCCTTACAAAGTGGTTGCAGGTTCAGCTGGAAGTTGGTTGTTTACTGGCGATTTTGCTGAATCATCTGGTAAGCGTAATGCCGGATTAGTTCGCTTGAATTCCTATGATCAACTAGGATGTAACGCATTGCCTATTGATAACTTTACTCATGAAGTTGGCAGCTTAATTTCCGGAATTGAATATCCATTTATTCAAACTATTCAAGCTCTAGTGACAAATGCCAGTTTTAATGATATTCCACTGATTTACTCAACTACAGGAATTTGCGGTGTGTATTCTCCATCACCAGTTGCTTCGTTCGAATTAACGGAAGATTGTCCGCTAAGTTGCGCTCAATTTACCGATCAAAGTTTATGTAATCCAACTTCATGGTATTGGGAGTTTCCCGAAGGTGATCCGCTTGTTTCGAGCGAACCGAATCCACGGGTTTGCTATAATTCTCAGGGACAAAAAACGGTTAACCTAACGGTAAGTAATTCGGATGGAAGCAGTTCGACTACTTTCTCGGTGGATGTGAAAAAGGATTGTCCGTTAATTATTCCCAATACCTTCTCTCCAAATGGAGACGGTATTAATGACTTTTTTATTGTAAATGGCTTGAAACCGAGCAGTACTTTTTATGTGTATAATCGATGGGGAAAAAAAGTATTTGGTTCAACGACATATAAAAACAATTGGGACGGAAAGATTCAAAATTCAGCAGGAGAATCAACGAATGAGCTCATTCCGGAAGGTGTTTATTTTTACACGTTAGAATCTCCTAATGGAACAAAGAATAATGGATATATTCAAGTTGTTCGTTGAGATTTTGCTTAAAAAGCGCCTCCAAAACTAATCCCTAGCCAAGGGAAAAAGGGAATACCTGCATCGCTTTCCGGATTGATAAAGGGAGTGAGTGCGAATCGAAACAAAAATCCTTGATTGCTTTCGAACCGATATCCTAAAATTGGGTTAGCATAAATGGCTATATTTTCATTTCCGTCAAAAAGGCTAATGCTATAAACTCGTAAAGCATTTACCCCAACTTCAAATTTGCTTTTTCCTTTCCCTAAACATGTGTTAAAACCCATAATAGGCAATGAATTTATAAAAATTGCAGTGCCAATTCCTAAGCGTGCATTAATAGAAACCACATCGTCATGCCACAAATTCCTTTCATAATTAGCAGATAAGCCAAATCCTGAACCCAATAGTTCAAAATAGATTTTGTTTAAAGTTGGGCTTTTAACAATCTCCTTTTCACTTTTGTAAAAATACCGAATGGTATCGTGTTGAGCTTGAGTAGTTGAAATGATCCCACAAAAAAGTACAACAGAAGCAAGAATCTAACGCGTTTTCACGGGATGTTTTTAGGTTGTTTTTATCAAACCTGAATCACGCCAACATTATAGCGTTTTTCAATTGGAGCATGATTCGCTGCTTCAATTCCCATGGATATTGCTTTTCGTGTTTCGAGCGGATCAATAATCGCATCTACCACCAAACGCGCAGCGCTGTAATAAATCGACGTTGTGGCTTCGTAATGATTGAAGATCTTGTCGTAAATGGCTTTTTCGTCGACTTCGGTAATCACTTTGCCTTTTGCTTTCAAGGAGCTCACTTCAATTTGAAGTAAAACTTTTGCCGCTTGAGCACCGCCCATCACCGCAATTTTAGCACTTGGCCAAGCCAACATCAATCGTGGATCATATGCTTTTCCACACATGGCGTAATTTCCCGCTCCGTAGCTATTTCCAATAACAACAGTGAATTTTGGAACCACACTGTTCGCCATGGCATTCACCATTTTAGCGCCGTCTTTTATAATTCCTCCGTGCTCCGAACGTGAGCCCACCATAAAGCCGGTCACATCTTGAAGAAATACCAAGGGGATTTTTTTCTGGTTACAATTCATGATAAAACGAGCTGCTTTATCGGCTGAGTCACTGTAAATAACTCCCCCCAATTGCATTTCGCCTTTCTTGCTTTTTACCACTTTGCGTTGATTGGCCACAATACCAACAGCCCATCCCTCAATGCGCGCCAATCCACACACAATGGTTTGACCGAAGTTCTCTTTGTATTCTTCGAATTCCGAATTATCAACGATACGATGAATGATATCGCGCATTTCATAAGGTTTTTCACGCGATTCAGGCAGA
>CANHQC010000206.1 GCA_947462695.1 Flavobacteriales bacterium
GGATGTAATTCCAAATAATGAATTGCAACTTTTGGGAAATTATTTGTAAATGGCGACCAACTTTTCCCTCCATTTAGGGTAATGTATAATCCATTTTCAGCACCGACAAAAAGTAAATTTGGATTCTTGTAATCTTCTTGAATATTTCTAACAAAAGAGGTGATTTCAGGTGTTGTGATAGAAACCCAAGTTTGACCAAAATCAGACGTTTTATAAACATAGGCATTGTAATCATTGGTGGTATGACCTTCAAAAACAGCATAGGCAATTTCTTTTCCATGAACACTTGCTTCAATATGGTAACACCATGTATTCAAAGGCAAACCAGGAAAGTTCTTCGTTAAATTTGTCCATGTTTTTCCTCCATCCTTGGTCAATTGAACATTCCCATCATCTGTACCCACCCAAATTACTTGATCTGTAAGAGGCGATTCTGCAATTGTAAAAATTGTACAGTGATTTTCAGCGCCAGAATTATCGGCAGACAGACCACCTGACGCCTCTTGGTTTTGTTTCGTTTTATCATTTGTTGTTAAATCCGCAGATATTTTTTTCCAGCTATCACCACGATCATTGGAAATATGAAGAAACTGGCTCCCCACATACAATCGATCTGGATTGTGTTTACTTGTTGTTATTGGAGCATTCCAGTTAAATCGCAATTTTGGATCTCCTTCAACCGGATATGGTTTTATTACTTTTAATTGTTGTTTTTTCACATCAAAACGCCAGATTGCCTCGGCTCCTTGCATTTCAGAATACACAATATGAGGTTCAGTTGGATGCGGATAAACACGGAAGCCATCTCCTTGTCCTACAAGCTCCCAATCCCGAGCCTCCACCCCACCCGGACTTGCCGATGGACCAAACCATGAATTATTGTCTTGTAAACCACCATAGACGAAGTATGGTTCGCGATTATCTATACTAACATGGTAAAACTGACTTAAAGGCAGGTCTTCAATCATTTCCAGACTTGAACCACCATCCATTGAGCGATACAAACCACCGTCTGTCGCTGCAAACATTTTATTAGAATTGGCATGATCAAATACAATATCGTGAATGTCCGAATGCATGGAACCTAAACTTTTAAATGTTTTACCTCCATCACGACTTATAGAACCAAATAAGCCAGCTTTAACAACGATTTCTGCATTTTTAGGATCTACTGTAATTTTGGAAAAATAAAATGGGCGAACAGTTAAACCAAAATCACCGTTTAAAAACTTCCAATTTTGTCCGCCGTCATCCGAACGATAAAGTCCCTTTTCTTCCTTTTTCTCCGCTTCTAAAACGGCATAAACGATAGCTGGATTTGATGGAGCAATTGTAACAGCAATTCGTCCAAGTTTTCCTTTCGGGAGACCATTCTGTAATTTATTCCATGTTTTACCACCATCAGTACTTTTATACAGTGCGCTACTCAATCCACCTGAACTAAAGGAATAAGCTGTTCGTCTAAATTCCCAAAATGCTGCATAAAGAACCTCAGGATTTGAAGGATCCATAACCAATTCAGAACAACCAGTCGTATTATTTACAAATAGGATTTTATTCCATGTTTTACCTCCGTCTTCCGTTTTATAGACACCGCGATCGTCACTATTACCCCAAAGAGCTCCAAGCGCCGCAACATAGACAATGTTAGGATTAGAAGGATGAACTTGAATAGAAGCAATACGATCCGTTTTTTCCAAGCCCAATTTAGTCCAGTTTTTTCCACCATCTGTTGTTTTGTAGATTCCGTCTCCGTAGGAAACACTATTTCTTGTCCAAGTTTCTCCTGTTCCCACCCAATAGCTATTATCAGGGTCATTTGGATCAATAGCAACCGCTCCAATTGATTGGCAATAATTGTCGAAAATAGATGTAAAGCGAACCCCGCCATCTTGTGATTTCCAAACACCTCCACCCGCAGTTCCAATCAAAACGACATTGCTATTTTTTGGATGTAGTTCAACATCTGAAACGCGACCACTCATTAAGGCAGGGCCAATATGACGCGCTTTCATATCTCCAAAATACTCACCGGCATTCAAGGTAGATTCTTGTGCAAAAGAGGATAAGGACAGACTCAAAAAGAGAATGCCGATTGAAATTTTTCTCATAAATTTATTTTTTAGGGAAAGCAAACACGCCCTCTTCAACGGTTGGATTTACTTCAATTTTCTCAAATTGAATCGTTTGTGACTCACCATCTTTAAGCCCTTGTGTAGTAGAAAAAGGAAAATATACACCATTTACCTCTTGGTAATCGCTAAATTTTGTTTGTGAAATTTTTCCTTTCATTTCTCCTGAGTTAATTTCAGTCTCTACTAATACTGGAACATTACTTTCTTTGTCCATATAATAATATTCAACATTAGGCACTTCTTTTCCGTCCACTAACATTGTTTTCTTTTCCAATTTAATTTTGTGACAATCTGTTCCTTCAATCTTTTCACTTCCTAACAAGGTTGCGGAATAACCTAAATTTTTGTAGTGTACCAAGCCATTTGGAAATTCTTTAGCGGCACGACGAGCATTTTCAGAATCATCTGCTGTACTTTCCTCAGCCTCCATGGTCATGAAATTTGTTGTCCAGCTTGTTTTACCATCAAATGCAGCCATCGTCATCGTATTCCCCATAAATGTAACTTTTGTAAAAGAACGACCATCTCTCAAACCAACTACTTCAACGGGAATAGTCATTCCTCCTTGATCTATATTTGCTGTCATACGCATTCCGTTTACAGCATCCCAATTTTTTCCACCGATGGTTTCATAATAGGAATTGATAATTTCATGAACATTTTGAGCTAATGATAAGCTAGTCATTCCCAAAAGGAAAAAACCAAATAAAGACGTTTTCAAAGAGATTTTCATAGTATATTAATTTACTTTGTGACGAAGATACCTATTAATTTGTTACCCAATTTGTCAAATATTGCTGGAATTGAGAAAAAAAAATAAAAAATCGGTGTCTTACAGACAAGGAGTAAATTAATGAAAGGCTAGACTTTTAAAATTTGTTCCCGAGGTTGCTGTTTTCTCAAAAGTGATTATTCCCAATTGATAACCGCAAATGTTGTTGGACAGCAGATAATGAGTAAATTAATGGCCAAATGGGGTGTTTTTGTTAAAATCCATTTGATTACTATGGGTATCCATTAATCATTTCTTTTTATAATCACAAAGAAATTTTCCTTGGGACCGACATCCTTCTTTAAATTTTGGTTCTAATCGCAAATCGTCTACTTAATTTTAATCACTTTAAAAAATTAGGCTTTTTGGAGCTAATGAAAAATTCCCCCGCCGTTTTTTAACGCGACGAGGGAATGCAGCGATTTGTTAATTTTTATTGCTTGATGAGCTTAGTTACAGATGAACTATTTTCAATTGACAAGTAGTATGCACCGCGAGCAACATTTTGCAAATCAATATGCTCTTGGGTTGAAGTAATTTTTCCATCAAGTATAATTCTACCCGAAAAATCACGAATTGAATACCTTTTACCAACTAATTCTGATGAAACTTGTAGCGTAATGTTGCTGTTTGTTGGATTTGGATAAACAAGAATGTTTGTATTCGCGATTTCTTTCACGCCTGAAACTCCATTGTTAACGATATTTGAGCGTGACACCCCGTAATTCAATATTTTCGTCGGATCACAGTTCACTGGATTTACCACCTCAATTTGGTAATACAACGGACCTGTTGGTGGCGTTAAATCGGAATACGAATTTAGATTACTTTGAATAGTTGTGAGTAAGCTGATATTTGATGGATCTGTTCCCCGGTACATGTTGTAACTTCCAAAGTTCAATCCTTCGTAGTGGCTCCAAATCAAATTCCACGCACCGCCAATTCCTTGGTTGATGGTTAAGTGAATGGTTTTATGGAAATCCCCTACATTGGTTTCAACTCCACACGTATCTAATGCTGAAATGTTGTAGCGATACGCTTGAACAGCAGGGTTTGAATTAACATCCAAGAACACGGCTAAATCGTTGTAATCGGTTGCTCCAATTTTTGAATAAACATTCGAAACGTTGGTTTCTTTGTACACATAGAATGAATCAATTCCTAGCGTTAATGGTTTCTCCCAAACCACACGGTTTTCATTGGTTAAGGAATCTACTCCTACGATACAGACTTGTGGAGGTGCCATATTGGAGGCATTTACCGCAAATGGATTGGAAGTTCGTGAACAACCATTGTTGTTTGTAATAGTTACAGAATAATTGCCGGATTGTGAAACCACCAATGAACTTGCCGTTGAACCCGTATTCCACAAATAACTTGAAAAACCACTAGGAGCAGTTAAAGTCATTGAACCTCCTGAACACGGCGTTATTGTTCCACTTGAAGTAATCGTTGGAACGGAAGGTAGAGGATTAACTGTTACTGAAATTCCAGCCGAAGTTACGGGACAATTGTTTTGATA
>CANHQC010000207.1 GCA_947462695.1 Flavobacteriales bacterium
CTTGTACGCCTTAAGCGAGCTACCAGAAGACGGTTTGGTTAACATGTATGCGCGTGACGCTCAACTCTTCAGTATATTGACTTTTTTGAACGCTGATGAAATGGCGCAGCGTTACAATTTTCAGCCATGGAAACTGAATTTGAAAAAAGTATTCGGAGAAAATTTCAACATATTATCTGCTAAAAAAGTAACTGTTACTCCAGACGCGGTTAAAAGCCCCGAAAACGACCTGTATCAGCCAAAAGTCGCGCAAAATAAAAGCCTGCAATACGGTCCAGCGATCTGGAATCCAGCTGCCACATGCAACTTCAGTTCACGAAATGGAATTGCCGTTTCTGCTATTACAATCCATACCATTCAAGGGACGTACGCCGGAGCCATTTCATGGGCTCAAAACTGCAATTCTTCTGTTTCGTACCATTATGTCGTAAGAAGTAGCGATGGTCAAATTACACAAATGGTACTTGAAGAAAACAAAGCCTGGCACGTGGGAAGTGAAAACGGCTATACCATTGGCTACGAGCATGAAGGGTATGTCAGTAATCCAATTTGGTATACGGAAGAGCTATACGAAGCATCGGCTGATTTAAGTAAGGATATCATCAACAGCGGTTACGGAATTCCGGCAGCAAGAACCTACTACGGACAAAGTTCGAGCAGTGTTCAAAACTTGGGCGGCTGTACAAAAATTAAAGGTCACCAACACTACCCAAACCAAACGCACACTGATCCGGGAATATATTGGAACTGGGAAAAATATTACCGATTGATCAATGACAATCCGACCATACAACCGATTACCTCAACCACCGGAACGCTCTACGATTCTGGCGGTGCAAGCGGGAATTACACCAACGATGAACGATTGCTTTGGCTGATTCAACCTGCGAATTCTGGTCCTATTACGCTATACTTTTCGCAATTTTCAATTGAAAACGGCTTTGATCGACTATTCATTTACGATGGCAACTCTGTCAATGCACCGTTAATCGGAAGTTATACCGGATCATCTATTCCGTCAACCATTCAGTCAAGTACTGGATCCATTCTCATTGAATTTCGTTCGGATTGTGGAACGACTGGTTCGGGATGGGCACTGTCGTATTCCTCTACTCCTATCGATCTTACTGCTCCCAATACCTCAATAGTTGGATCAGGAAATTGGGAAACAGCCGACTTTGACGTGAACTATGTTGACAACGACAACTCATCAGGAGTTGCGGGGAAATTTTATTTGTGTGCCGATCGCCCGAATAATCAAAGTGGATGGAAAAGCAACATGACCCGTGGGTTCTTATTTGAAGATTTCCAAGACAATGCTGACGATTGGACCGTTCAAACGGGAAATTTTAACCTTCAAGGTAATGCATTCATTCAATCTGATTTTGCAGGGGAAAATACCAATGCGCACATTCCTTTAGCGCAAATAGGAACGAAACAGTACGTATATGAATGGAAGCAAACCATTACTTCTGCTCAATCCAATCAACGCGCCGGAATTCACTTTTTCTGCAGCGATCCAACACTTCCGAATCGTGGAAATTCTTACTTTGTCTATTTCCGAGAAGGCCAAAATAAAGTACAGATCTATTCAGTGGATAACGATACCTACACCATTCAAACCAATGATACATGCGTAGTACTCGCCAACACTACCTATACCTTTCATGTTTGGTACGACCCGCAATCTGGTTGGATTAGAGCATACATAAATAACGAACTCGTATCTTATTGGCAAGATCCAACACCCTTACAAAGTGGAAGTTTTTACTCCTTGCGTTCAGGAGGTTGCATGGTTCGA
Source organism: Flavobacteriales bacterium (assembly GCA_947462695.1). Lineage (GTDB taxonomy): Bacteria > Bacteroidota > Bacteroidia > Flavobacteriales_D > Crocinitomicaceae > M0103. Next base: position 1,802 of record CANHQC010000207.1, read on the forward strand.
TTTGACGATATTAGATGCTATACGTCAAGAGGTAGCGCAACGACAATTGTACTTGGTGAAGACATGCGTTATCAAAGTGATGGAGGTCAGGACGCAGGAACGGTATTAGCCTACTCTATTGATGGTCAACATAATTGGTCGCCGTTAGTCAGTTACGGCTGTAAAATCGATTGGACGGCACCAGAAAGTTTATTCATTGCAGACGGACAGGGACAAGACATTGATTCCACTTTATCTCAACTTTTGAATGGCAACTGGAGCGCGAGCGATCCTCATTCTGGGGTTATTGGGTATTCATATGCCCTTGGAACAAGTGCAGGAGCAACAGATATCGTGAATTGGACAACATTGAATGCACAGCAAAGCATGCAGCATAATCTAGTAAATCCTATAGCAGGAACGACCTACTATATTTCATTGAAAGCAGAAAACACCGCAGGACTTATGGCACAAGGAGATTCTGATGGGCAATTGTACTGGTCAGTTGCTGGATTGAGTGAACTAAATGGATCCACACTTTTCGTTTATCCCAATCCAAGTAACGGCTCGTTTACCATTACTGGAATGGAAGGAAATGGAGAAATAACGCTTTACAGCATGGAGGGCAAACTCATTTCAATACGCGAACTTAACGGTGAAAGCGAAATTTCAGTAGAAGGAATCGCAACCGGGAATTATTGGATTGAGCTTGTGCTAAATGGTGAACGATTAAGAACAAAGGTAGTTGTGTTATAAAACGAAAGAGCTTGTCTGAATATCAGACAAGCTCTTTTTTCAAAACAAGGAATTTACTTATTTAACAATTCTAATAGATCTTTCTTACCCATCTTCTTAGCATAGAATGCAAGATCTTTACCTTGATTATTTTTACTATCAAAATTGAATTTGTTCTTTTTCAATTGTTGAAAAAAGTAAACCGTATTTTCGGATGTGTATAATAACGCCATTGCAATATGGTTTTTGTCTTTGTCCTTTGACTTCAGTAATGATTTATAATGAATCATGAGATAATCAAAAAGTTCTTTGTTATCCTGCTCTATAACATAAATAAACAGCGGGTCGTCTTTGTCAACCATCTCGATTGTCATTAATCCCGATTTAATCATTTTTTCCTCAAGAAACACAAAGGTCTCTAAATTCATAGCGAAATGTAACGCTGTTCTGCCCTCCGAATCTTTTTCAGTCAATAAAGCTCCTTTCGATAACAAATATTTGATATTATCAATTTTACCTTTATCTGCTGCAGATAACATAGGAGTTAATCCTTCCTTTCCTTTCTGATTGATATCTAAACCTTCTTTCTCAACCAATTCCTTTAATTGCTCAACACTCGAAGATGCTGCTGCTGCATGAATGACGTCGAAACCAGTTCCATTGGTGATCATAGGAACTTTTTGACTCTTTAAATAAGAAAATATTTCGTCACAGTTATAACTAAGTGCAATCGCTACTGGTGGGGCATCATTACACATTTGACAACGGTAATCTAATTTTGCACCCTCCTCAACAAGCAGTTTAAAAAGCTCCAAATTACAATTATGCGTACTAGCACCTAGAGCCGGATTTATCCATTGACCGAAATTTGGAAATTTATCCTTGTTTTGAATAAAAAGTTCTATTATTTCTGTCTGATTATGAAATGCGGCCCATTCAATGACATTCAAATTAATTGTTGTCGTATTTGTTTCATCTGATTTAGTGTAAGTTTCAGTGATTTGGTCAGCTTTTTCGAGCCATTTCTGAACTTTTTCCGTATTTCCAGATTTAATATCATCTAAAATCTTTTGCGCAGAAACCGAAAGAAAAGAATGAATTGCAAAAAGTGTAAATAAAATTTTCATTTTTTCAAAATAAATATTTTTTCAAAGCTAAAGATTTCTCACTTCAGATTAATCTTACATGTGTTAGTAACCAACTAGAAACAAAGTATTACTTTTTCTTCTTTACTTTTTTTGATACAGAACTGACTGCTTTACCATGTTCATTGACAATTAGTTCAATAGTATCACCTCTAACAATCATTTCTTCCCCATGTTTCTTACCAAATTGATCGTAATTTACCCGTTGAACGACCTCTCTATTCTTGCCATATTTGACATGTTCACCGATCTTATTGTTGTTAAAATAGTGACCTTTTGAAGTTACCTCTCCATCCTGTCCATAGCTTAAACTTGGACCTTGTTGTTTGCCGTTTTCGTAATAGCTAATTTGAATAAGGTATTTCTCATCACATGATTTCATACAACCAGTTAATGGCAAGACCTGGTAAGTCATTTGCTCAGATTCATATCCAGAGGAATCAAAAACAATGACTGGAATTGGATTTGAAAAATCCTCGAATGTGGCCAATTCCTCTCCAGCTTCGTTAGAGCCATAACTCATTTGTTCTTCAACAATACATTTTACATCCTCGCAACGGATTTGTGAAAAGCTCGCCGTCAGTGAAAAGCTAGAGCAGAGTAATACCACATACTTTTTCATAAAACAATTTACATTAGTTTATACATCTTACTGTTTCCCCAGATTATTTGGAAGCTTACTTAACTCATTGACATGCAATTATCAATGTTGCTCAACCCATTTAAACAATCTTGCAAACATATAATTAATATTTCATCTATTGATAC
>CANHQC010000208.1 GCA_947462695.1 Flavobacteriales bacterium
AAAACGTGAATTAAAGTCCAATGCAATCGCTGTGAACAAAGAAAAAGTTGGTGAAGATTTCGTATTGACGACAGCACACCTGATCAATTCAAAATATGCGTTAATCGGAAAAGGAAAGAAGACGAATTATATTTTGGTGGTGGAGTAAGGATTAGATGTCTATTGCAGACGGTAATTTTTTCGTGAATCTACTTGATAATCTGAAAGTTAAATTTGTTGATATACCAAGTATTCGTTATTTTAGATTTCTTAATTGTACGAAGATGATCACTTTTGCGGACCGCATTAGCTAGATTGTTTGAACCAATAAGCTTAATTTAAACACATATTTACTGCTACTAAGATGATGAAATCAAAATTTTTCGGTGTACCTTTTACGCTTATCATTTCTTTTTTTGTTTGTAGTAATTCTTTCGCTCAAGATGAATTTGAATTACTATACGACTTAGATAAGGGATTTTCAAAAGCGGCAAGAGATCAAATTATTAGTCAATGGTCGGCACATGCTAAAACCGTTAATCAAAATCCAAACTGCCTTACTTCAATAGAGAATCAACTCAATGCCGCCATTGATAAAAACTTAACAGCATTAGGTATTGGAACTCCATTTTTGGCACAAATCAATTATTCGAATTGCAAACTTGAAAAGTTTACCATTGACACGTTAAAAAATAGTGCCTATTCTCCTCAGTTCATTTCGTACCATATATCAGGTTGTATTGATCCAAACAAAGCATTAACCGACAATACAAATTCAGCAAATTTAGCTAGTGAAGTTCCACTTTTGGTTACCTATCGTTCAAATGATGCGAATGGATCAGGTTGGATGGGGTATGATCATTACGGATACACCAAAAAGTTACCATATGAAAATGATGTTTTTAAAGAATTGTTTTACGATCCTAAAACCTTGAAATTCAGATGTGAATCAAACGGTTATAAGATTTACGAGATTAAAAACGCAACGAAACATGCCCAAACGACGAAGGTTGAAGAAAGTCTAAAGGCAAAAGGAGTTAATGTTCAAGATTGTTTAAACAAAGGCAGTTCAATAGGGGCTTTTAATGGACGTTACCAAATGCAAATAGAGAAATTCCATGATCTAGAGGTGCGTTATATTTTAGTTCACACTGGGAATGGGAGAAAGAAACTTTTGATCAGATTTATTAATCGGCATACTACATTAAGTGCTAAAGCTACTGTAAAAAAGGGTATTGACGGTAAATCAGGTATTCCAACAACCTACGAAATCGAACCAAATTCGATTTTCACAATCAATCTGAATGAATTGGTTGAATTGGATTACCAATTCGTTGTGCCGACAGAAATGAATGGGAGATCCAATTCACTCATACAGATGGCTAAAGAAATAATAAGAAGACAAATTACCATAGACCAAAATGGTAAAGGAATTAAAATTGAGAAACTAGCTGTAGTCGGCGTTCGAGGTTAACCTTTAAAATAAAGTAGATATGAACTATTTCCAGATTATCATTGCGTTGCTTTTTGTTCCTTTTTTCGCGCACAGTCAATGCACTGAAGCAAAAGATGCGGACATGGCTAAATACAAACAGTTAACCGAGACACAAGACCCACAAGGATGTTCTCAATGTGCGATGTTGGCGCTTTATTTTTGTTCTGCAAGACATTGTGTAGAAGTTGAAGATAAACGAAAAGTGCGTTCAATGATTGAGGCATGTAAGGGTAACATTATCAATATGGGTCAACCGTATTGTTGCCCTGAATTGGTGAATAAAGAACCTGAGTGGGGAGTAGATGTCGGTTCAGGGGGTACATCAAATTCTGTCAGTTCTACCTCAACACCTGCTCAAACTGGATCAAATTCACCCACATCTTCCTCTTACACATCTTTCACTTCATCCTCTTCTTCTTCTGGTAATTACGCAGGGATAATCAATCGACTGAATAGCGATCCGAGAATGCAGGGAAACCCGATTTTACCTGTGATGCAGTCATTGCTTGAAATGTATAATGAGTCGACAACGAATACTCAATCTTATTCTGACTCAGAATTTGACAAGGAAATGGTGGCATTGATAAAAGGCTATCTTGATGCATTACTGACGAGTGATGAATTGAGTGAAGAGGAATTGTACGATCAAATCATTGAGATTTTTACACAGACATTTTCTGAAGAATAAAGAAATTGTCTAGTTGTCAAAACGTTTGAATAATTCGTCAATTCTATTTCACATGAAGTATACCATTACCTTTTTAAGTCTATTTCTCACAGCTAATTTCTCATTTGGTCAGTGCACTGAGGCAAAAGACGCTGACATGGCAAAATACAAGCGATTAACTGAGACGCAAGATGCTCAGGGTTGTTCACAATGCGCGATGTTGGCACTTTATTTTTGTTCGGCAAAACATTGTGCGGAGGTAGAAGATAAACGAAAGGTTCGATCATTAATAGAGGCCTGCAAAACCAATATAAAAACCATGGGTCAGCCGTATTGTTGCCCTGAATTGGTTAACAAAGAACCACAATGGGGAATTGCGGTTGGTGGTTCATCATCAAATTCATCAAGTAAACCAGCAACATCATCTGCGGGGTCGAATTCATCTCAGGACGATTTTCAAACGTTAGCTTCAGGTCTACAAACAAATCCTGATAATCCAATTGGAGTGGATAATCAAATGCTCACTGAAATTGCTAACCTGATTCCAAATGAAAATTTAAAAGGCATTCTTCAAAGTTATGCTACTAGCATACAAAACAATGAAGAAATAAGTTTTAGGCAGGTATACAATGACGTATTGAGTGCATACGATATGAATCCTGCGATCGGTATGATGGGTGACCATGGTTCAAAACAAGGTGCATTGGATTTGATGTTTAATCAGCCTGAAGTGCTCCAAGATTTTTTCGTGAGTACTGGTGTCGCGCAGACGGAGGAGCAAGCCCGTTTGTATAGCTTCTCCACACAAGCGATGCTTAGTAATTACAGTAATTACAATCCGGCAGATGTTGTTGGTGCAGGATTGGATTTTATAAATGTACTCGTTCAAGATGCGGCACAAAATGCAGAGCGAACACGTATATTGAAGGCGAGGTACAAAGAATTATTTGATCAAACATTGAAGTCAAAATACCTTGAAAAAGACCCCAAACTTGGTGCAGCATTGATTAATACGCACATTGGTACAAATGGAATTAGATTACTCACATCGATCTATCGGTATGATTGTGATTCAAGCTGTGGTCTGAGAGTCGAGAAAGGGATTTTGAAGTACATCAACCCGAAACTGAACATCTCCAAAGAATTGTGTATTACTGAATTCGAAAATATAGGAGATTTTGGTGAAACGAGTGCGGATTCCGTATATTATGGTACGGGAAACAGAATTATTGTGGCGGAAGGTATTAATGCAGTGTTTTTATCCATTGCTACAGATAATATGAATACCGCTAAGAAAGTCTACAATTGTAAAAACTGTTTGGATAAAGGTACTTATATGTTGAGTTTAAATGATGGCTCTATTCTGTGGGAATCGAATAAAGAATTGAATTACAGCATTAATTATGATGATTATCGCTATAAAACCGATGGAAATGTCGTAGCATATAATCCTTGGTTGTACTTTAAAAAAATTGCACTGGCAGAAGTTGAATTACCGTTTAGTAGTAAGAAACGTGCTGAGTTGTATGAAATATACCAATTCGACAAAAACCATGATTTTAATTACAACGGTTTAATTCCGAGTAAAGAATTTCTTGAGGGTCAGGAAAGACAAATTGCTTTTGGTTCTCAATATTCATCTACAATTTATCAAAAAGAGTTGAGAGCCAGCCTTTTTTGGGGATCGATTCGAAAATTTCCACGAACAAAAGATTTTACGCGTATCGGTAGTTCTGTATTTTGCATAGCTTCAAGTTCAGGATATACGAATTCGGATGCAATGACCAATGAGTTGACTGGTCTTACTCAAAATAAACAAGGGGATTTATTCATTGTTAATGCACAAGGAAAATTAGCAAAGCTTTCCAAAGAAAGTTATCAATTGGACAGTCCAGAATTTATCGACCAAATTAGAAAGTCACTAGTTAATAAAGTTCTTCCAACATTTGACCTTTCGACGATGCCTGTACCCGTTGTTCCCAATGGCAATGGAATGGAAAGAAATATATATGCTAAATATCCCCGCTTGACTCTAAGTCCAGATGAGAAATGGTTGCTGTATGTAATTAAGGATGAGTTGTTTATTATTGATCCAAATGACTTTAAAAAAATTAAATCATATAAATTGATGCATCAACCACACCGTACATATTTTGGTAAAGAAAACGGAGATTGGGTGCTGTATTTACAATCTATTAACGAGCTTCAATTTCCGATTACGAAAAAGTATTCAATGAAGCGCTTAACACAAGATACGCCCGCGCCTACAGTAAAAGAGGTTGCTCCA
>CANHQC010000209.1 GCA_947462695.1 Flavobacteriales bacterium
AGCGCACGTACAACGTAGACCATTACATGCACATCGATGATTTAATGACCATGCGTTCGGTGGAAAGCTACGCACATGTGTATGGATTTGAAAAATACGAACCTGCTTCCGAGCCGAGTCACATTCTAAAAGGTGGTGAACAACTAAAATTTGGTTCGATTGAATTGGAGTGCTTGTTTACTCCTGGGCATTCACCTGGTCATGTCGTTTTTTACAATTCAAACAATGGTTTTGTAATCAACGGAGATGTCCTTTTCAGTGGAAGTTTTGGTCGTGTTGATCTACCGGGAGGAGATTTAGACACACTAAAACAAAGCATTTTTGGAACCATGTTTAAGCTTCCTGATGCAACAGTTGTTTACTGTGGTCACGGTCCTTCGACAACCATCGGACAGGAAAAGCAAACCAATTACATTCTTCAATTTTAATTCTTTTGCGCATCGCCGTCAATACCCGTTTTTTGCTCCGTGATAAGATGGAGGGATTTGGCTGGTACACCTACGAAGTAACCAAGCGATTGGTTGAAGCACATCCAGAACACCAGTTTATTTTCTTTTTCGATCGCCCGTATGATGAGCGATTTGTGTTCGGACCAAATGTAGAAGCTGTGGTTTTAAATCCACCTGCACGACATCCCCTACTATTCATCTATTGGTTTGAGGTGGCTGTAAAAAGAGCACTCAAAAAATACAAAGCCGACGTTTTCTTTTCACCGGATGGTTACCTATCGTTGCGTTCAACCGTGCCACAAGTTGGTGTCATCCACGATTTAAGCTTTGAACATTACCCGAAAGATATTCCCTTTTTGGCTCGCTACTACCTCCGATTTTTCTTTCCAAGATTTGCGAAAAAAGCGAAACACCTCATAACCGTATCCAACGCATCCAAAGAGGATATTGTCAACACGTACGGCATTGATTCGAATAAAATTTCTGTAGCTTACAACGGGTGTTCTTCGGAATTCAAGCCAGTTGATTCATCAACTAAGCAACAATGCAAGGAAAAGTACGCCAACGGTCGACCATATTTTGTGTTTGTCGGAGCGATTCATCCTAGAAAGAACGTTCAGCGCTTGTTGGATGCGTTTGCGTTATTTAAGTCGCATGCGAAAGCAGAAACACAGTTGGTTATTGTGGGTAGTACGATGTGGAAAAAAGCTTCGTTTGGGATTACGGTTCCAGAATCGGTTGAAGCTGAGGTACATTTTACTGGTCACGTGGCACTTGAGGAACTGGCAAAAATCATGGCAAGTGCTGATGCCTTGACGTATGTTCCCTATTTCGAAGGATTTGGAATTCCGTTGGTTGAAGCCATGAAATGTGGTACCCCGATTATCTGTGGCAATCGTACCTCTTTACCTGAAGTCGCAGGAGATGCGGCGATTTTGTGTGATCCCTTTTCTGTGGAGGAGATTGCTGAAGCCATGGAGCGACTTACCAATGATCCAATTTTGCAACAGCAATTAGCTCACAAAGGATTGGAACGCGCTGCTCTTTTTAGTTGGGATGCATCCGCTGAGCATGTGTGGGAGGTACTGAAAGCAGCTCAGTACTAACCGTAATACGGTGCAATCAACACGTAAACGATGACACCACTAACGGCAACGTATAGCCAGATTGGAAAAGCAAAACGTGTCCATTTTTTGTGCCCCGTATAATCGCCTTGCCATGCTTTGAGGTACGTAAATAGAACTACAGGAATTACCGCAACGCTCAACAGAATGTGCGAAATCAAAATGAAGTAATAGGCATACAGCCCAGTTCCTACAATGCGCTTTTCCAACACATCTAAGCTGCCACTGTGATTGCTATCACCATAAAGTGTTGAGTCGGACATCATGTGGTAAAGAACATACAACACTAAAAACAACAACGACAACAACAAGGCGAATCGAATCAATCCGCGGTGAAGCGCCATATTTTTCTTTTTAATGGCATAAAGCGCACTGATTAATACAATGGCTGTTAATCCATTTATACCTGCATATATCTTGGGTAAAAAGCTAAAATCAAATCCATCAATTTTGACTTTGAATAACACTGCAACAACTATCGGTACAACCACTGATACAGCTATGATTAACTTGCGCACATTCGCTACTTTACTTTGATCCAGCAATTCCATATTCTTCTTTTAATAGTTTACGTAAATCTAACTCTAATTGTCGAACTTGTTTTTTATCCGTTCCTAAATATACGCCTCTAACGTATCCTTCTTTGTCTACCAACGTGAATGCGCCAGAATGCGCAAAACCACCTTCCGCCTCTTCATCCCTTCCTGCGAAGATTTGAAAATGCTCGATGCCCAATTCATGGGTTGATGCTTCATCACCCGTTAGAAAATCCCAATGATCGGAAAATATACCGTAATGCGCACGGTACCTCTTCAATACATTTGGTTGGTCAAAATTGGGGTTGACAGAGAACGATAAAAACTGAAGTTGATCTTTCAGGTCAAGCGTACGGTCGTGTAATTCCTTTATGTTTCGCGTCATCACAGGACAAATCGTTGGACATGTCGTAAAGAAGAAATCTGCAATCCAAATTTTACCTTTAAACGACTTAGCCGTGACTTCAAGGGAATCGTGATTGAGGTACGTGAAATCGGGCACTCTTGGAAAGACAGTATCAGCTACTTCTTTTCCGTCAACTAATTTGTATTCGATATCGTAGTTGCCGATGAACGGAAGAACGCGTTTCTTTTTTCCTTCTGAACAAGAGGAGATGAGCACAACTGCGAAAGAAAGAAGTAAAACCAGTTTCATACTTTGCACAACGAATAAAAGATTAGTTGGTTCGTTTAGCGGCTTCTTTGTCGTATTGTTTTTGAAGAAGCGCGATGTGTTCTTTCATTCTTCGAATCATACCTTCCGTTGTTCCGGAAAGCACCATCCGCAAGTGATTTTGCTTATCGATAAGTAAGATCAACTCCTGGAATCCTTGTCCGCCAAAAAACTCATCACCTTCTTGCAGCAATGACTCTTTGTTGCGCTCAATGTCGTAAACTGAACGAGCGTCACCAGTTGCGACGTACCAAATATTGGGATCGTATTCTTCTACACGATCTTTCAGCGTTTGTTGGACAATTGCAAGGTCATTCACAGGTTTTCCGTGACCGTCAGTGACAAACGAGATGATCTTCACTTGCTTCATCTTTTTGCGTTTGTTCTTCCGAATGTGCTGGTAAATTGTTTGATCTAGGTGCCAGAAAGAAAGCGCACAAGAGTCAGGACAAGTCGTTTGTAAGGTTGTAATAAGTACGATGTCTCCCGCGAAGTCCTTAGTGGATAATTTTCTACCAAGTGCATCAGTAAACTGATATTCTTTCACCGGACCGAAATCGTCCAAGGTTTTGAATTTATGCTCACAACCGCGGGTTGCGATGAATATCAATAAAGAAGCCGGACCGAATAAAAGTAAAAATGCGTATACTACCTTTATTCGTCCGGCCAGTTTTTTCTTTGCCATTCGTGATGAATTTAGCCTCCGTATGTTTCCCAAGCGTTACCAATTGCGAGTGCTTCAGTAACGGCAATAAATATCAAGTAAAGCATAAATAGGAAGTACGGTACAAGGATTACATATCGCATTCCTTTTCGCTCATCGCCAAGGTGCATGAATACCATTACGATGTAACCTGCCTTTAAAAGTGTCATTACTATAAAGGACCACTTCACAAATGGCCAAGCACCAGAACCTTGTTTGATGATTGCACCTAATAATACCTCTACTGCTGTTATAACCGTAAGAAGCGCAGTAACTTTCCAAATCTTTGTACGGATTTTCTTTCCATGTTCTTCGCTGTGGTGGGCGTCTAACGAGTATTCAATGATGTCGTCTCTTTCCATAATGCTGAAATGAAGGTGTTAAACAAGGTAAAAGAAGGTAAATACGAAAACCCATACTAAATCGACAAAGTGCCAATAAAGACCGGTTTTCTCAACCATTTCGTAATGCCCACGTTTGTGGTAAGTCCCTGCAATGACTCCTAGTAAAATAATGATGTTAATTATAACTCCTGAAAATACGTGGAAACCGTGGAAACCAGTAATAAAGAAGAAGAACTGACCATATTGTTGCGGACCGTACTCATTCTGTTCTAGGTTAGCACCGTAAATTACTTTGTTTGCTTCTCCAGAATAAAGTGAGCCATAATACATTTCCTCTGCTTTGGCTCCTTCAATTCGCTCGTTAATATCGTACTTCGAGCCTTTCTTTTTTATGATCAACGTAAGGTGCTCGTCCTTCGCTTTATTGATTTTCGCTTTAGACCCATCATGAAGGGTAATAATTCCGTTTTCTATCAACCCGTGTTCTGCGGCATGCTGGAACGAATGCATCAAATCATCCGTAATCACCTCACCTTTTTTGTGGTGCTTACCAGGTGTTTCAACAACGAAATTTTCAATTTC
>CANHQC010000210.1 GCA_947462695.1 Flavobacteriales bacterium
ACAGACATTTTCAATCGTCAAGGATTCTACCTAACCGTAGACCAACCCGGAATCGATCAAGTAGTTGAATATAAGTGGTTAACCCGCAAGTATTATTTGACCTTTTCCTACAAATTTGGAAAACTGGAAATGTCTGGCAAGAAACAAGCTGGCGGCGACGGCGGAGGGTTTGACATGTAATAAAGTTTAATTACGAATTACGAGTTACGAGTTACGAGTTACGAATTACGAGTTACAAATTACGAGTTGCGAATTACGAGTTACGGAGTTACGAATTCGGTGTCTCCACCGCAGCGGACACGTGAGGTGCAAAAGCAGACCCGAAGCCACGAATTACTCCAATGAATCGAAACAATTCGAAGATTGATGAAGTCCTGAAGCGCAGCGGACCATTCATTAGAGGGAGACAGCGAAACTACACTTTAGGTAAAGATCCCCGAAGTATTTGGAAAAGATCCGAGAGTGTTCGAAGTTGAAATTAACTCGTAACTGGTAACTCGTAACTCGTAACTTTCAGAAGTCTTTTGTCTTTCTTACTTCCTGCACGAATACACGAACGCAGGGGGGAAATTCAATGGGGTAAAGCGGATTTGCATTTTTTTGAATGTCTTCTGAATCTGCTTTTTGGATTGAAGCGAATATTGAAATTGAACATAGTGACCGTTTTCAACCAACGCGTCATCGGCAGCATTTAGGATCGAATCTCTCAATTCTTTCGGGAAGTTGGCCAAGGGGAGGGAAGATACCACAACATCCGCGTGATTCAGTCCTTCTTTTTCTAAGTATTCTTGGATTTTTTCAGCACTGTCATGAATCAATCGCACTCTAGGATCAGTGTATCGCGAACGCAGTTGATCCATGAAATGATCGTTGAGTTCAAACACCAAAAGCACAGCATCAGGATGCATTAATTCTACGATTTTATCTGTGAAAACACCAGTGCCTGGACCTAGTTCTACAATGACTTTAGCTCGCTTAAAATCAATCCCTTTCAGCATTTTTTGCGCAAGAAATCGCGAACTTGGCGCCATAGCACCAACCATTTTTTTTTCTTGCCAAAACTGACGCAGGAAGGATTTTTTCTTTGACATAAGCAGTTACTCCTTAAGTGCTAATTTACCGTTATTCACAACACCGTGAACCAATCCATGCATTTCTTCGCCGATAAAGGGAGAGTTTTTGGCACCCGAATGAATCATTGACGCCTCAAATGTCCATGTTTTATCGGGAGAAAAAAGTGTGATATCTGCCTTTGTTCCAACTGTAATGGGATAGATTGGAATACCAGAGATGTTTCTTGCATTTACTGCAACGGCGTTCACGAATTGCTTTAGTTCGAATTCATCACATTTCCCCAAACTGCCAAATACCGTTTGAAGTTGAAGCGATCCAAAGGATGCATGGTCAAATTCAACGTCTTTTTCTTCGGTGTCATGCGGTCGGTGGTCAGACACTATGGTATCGATTGTTCCGTCGGCCAATCCTGCCCAAAGTGCTTTACGGTCTGATTCGCGGCGGTACGGAGGCATTACTTTATGGTGGGTGTTGAAGTCAAGCACTGCTGTTTCGTTGAAAATTAAATTCACCACATGCACATCACACGTCACTTGCAGTCCTTTTGATTTTGCGTTTCGAACGAGCGACACACTTTCTTCACACGAAATCCCTGTTAAGTGTAGATAGCCACCCGTGTATTCGAGTAGGCGTAAGTTCCGTTCCAATTGGATCACTTCAGCGATGTCTGGATCTGCTTTTAGTCCTGTTTTTGTTGATGCTTCGCCCTCATTTACCATTCCTGCCCCTGCAATCGCCGCATCTCTGGAAAATGCTACAATTCTACCGTGAAAATTCTTGGCGTAAAGTAGCGCGCGGAACATGATTCCTGAACTAACAGGAACCGTATCGTCCGAAAATAGGGTAGCGCCTGACTGCTTCATATCGTACATTTCGGAAAGTGTTTCGCCTTTCATCTGTTGCGTAATGGCGCCAATTGGGTGGATTGAGGAGACATGGTTTTCTCCTCTGCGCAGCATGTATTCGATCAATGTTTTGCCATCCACGACAGGGTGGGTAGAAGGGAGCACACATACATGGGTATATCCGCCTGCAGCAGCAGCATCAAGTCCGGATGAAATGGTCTCTTTATGCTCTTCCCCTGGATCACAAAATGCTGCTTTTAAATCAACCCAACCTTGGGAAATGTGTAGATTATTGCCTTCGATGACATGTGCATCGTCGCTAACTATTGCTTCCGAGATCTCTTCAATTATGCCGTCATTGATCAAAATATCTTTTACCAATCCATGATGTTCAGACGTAGCGTCGACAATTGTTGCGTGTTTAATTAGAATCTTCATAACGTGTTATTTCCAAAACTTAAGAACGAGCATTTCTCCGATCAAGAAGATTAGGCCCAACAAAATAAATAGTTTCCAGTATTCTTTTGGCTTTTCAATGTCAATTTTCGCCAGTGTATTTCCTTGATTTACCTCAGTATATGAAACATTTTCCAAGCCACATCCTTCCAAACCATCGATGATTTCATTGTCGTCTAAATAGTCCGTAATGGATTCAATTCGGTTATAGTTTAAGGAAAGCATGCCTTCCGGTTTTTCGTCAACTATGGTGTAGGTGCCCGCAGTCAAAGATTCTAAGGCCTCATTGCCACTTAAAGAGATATAGGTGATTTGACCTTGGGTGCGTGTCATTGGGATAAAATCAATTTTACCTCCCTTTAGATGAATTGGACTTTCACCTTCATTCTTTTTGTAGAGCGGGAATACAGATTCTTTTCCAATCGTAAGGGCATTTGGAGCTTTGCGCTGACTCATTTCCGCGATGCGTAAAACAATGGCTGGAAACAAGGCGTCGTCTGTAAAGCTGCCAAAGTCATCCGTTAAAGCACTGGTAAACAAGAAGGCATTTATGGATCCTCCAGACCGCATGAGGAGCGGTGCACCGTTTTGCAAATGAATCAGTTCATAAACATTGTCGTTGCCAGATTTACTTGTTCGATAGGCCTGCTTGATTGCTGGAAGGTTGAGATCTTCTTTTTGCTTTTCAAACATTCCGTAATAAAAGGCATCGTCATATTCCAAGCGGTCTATTTTTACTCCCGTTGAAAATTTTCCCGTGATCGCCGGCATTTGGATATCCGATAAAAGTGAATTCCATGATCCAAACTCACATTTCGCACCTGGGAATAGGGCCAAAGTACCGCCTGTTTCAGTAAATGAGGATAAATCTGCGGCAAGTGATGAGGGCAGTTCATTCATCCCATTGATGAATATCAAGTCAACTCCTTTTAGTTGATTCGCAGTGTATTCATTTTGATTGATGGAAGAAACGGAATAAAAACGTTCGAGTGCATACACTTGAGAAACAGCAGGTGCTGCATCTTCGCCGTTGATCAAGAGTATTTTTGTTTCACTGTCTGTGTACCAAGAAAAATAATAATCATCGTCCCAAAACAATTGTTTGTCGTTGACGGTAAGTGTTGCGGACTGATACCCTGTTTGTTTTTCAGTAAAATTAATCACTGTTTCCACTTGTTTTCCAGCCGGAAGATCCACAAAAACATCCCTACGGATTGAACCGCTAGTAAACGATAGTTCCGCATTGGTCATGGACTCTTTTCCTGAATTCACTAGTCTCACGGTCAACTCACTGTTTTGACCTGCGCGGTGAATCGGCGTAGAAAACCAAACGGAGTCAATGAAAAGATTTCCTTTTTCTTGTGGGGTAAATTGGATGGGGTAATAAAAGCCAGCTTCGTCCTTCTTGATGTTTTTGAATTGGCTCGTTGACTTTTGGAAATCCGATAAAAGGAGGTATTGCCGAGAACCGAGTTTTTCTCCTGATTCTTCTTCGCGATCTAGAAAGCTGCGTTGCCAATCCAAGACATTATCGATGGAGCGATTCAAGGCAATGGGTTTGATTTTGTCAATCATTTCAAGGGCCTCAGCTTTGGTGACTAAGCGTTGCTCAAGTCCACCCATTGTGTTGGTGTTGAGAAGCACACGAACATCAGCTGCCGCTTTAACGAGAATACCTCTTGCTGTTTCACACGCCTCTGAAATCAATTCTCCTTCAGCACCTTTGGCCGTCATCGAGAAGGAATTGTCAATGTAAATGGCTAAAACGGGACTGCCCCCTTTTGAATGGCTGTTTTCCACTACCTTGTAGGGTTGCGCAAAGGCAATGATTAAAGCGGCAAGTGCCAGAAGCCGCAAGGCAAGGAGGAGTAGATGCTTTAATCGTTGTGTGGAACGCGTTTGTTGTTCAAGCCGCTGAATGAACTTTAAACTAGAGAAGTATAAAATTTTATACCTTCTGAAATTGAATAAATGAATAATAATGGGGATCGCAAGAGAGAA
>CANHQC010000211.1 GCA_947462695.1 Flavobacteriales bacterium
GTGAAGGTATAGATGAACAACGTGCACAGATCATGGTAGCTCAATACGTTCGTGACATTGAAAACCGATTGAATTCAGAAGGTAATTATACAATTTATCAATTTGGAGCCTTTTCGAAACAGGCTGACGGTAACATTGCCTTTGTGCGAGAAAACCAATCGCATGCGAAAGATAGCGTGTTAAAAACTGAGGATAACGAAGAAGCTGAAGATGCAGAGGTAGAGGAAGTCCCTATTGCAATTCCTGTTAAAGATGAAGAGCCACAAAATGATAGTGTAACTACCGAACATCAAGTTGAAGAAGAAGCTACCTACACGAAAGAGGATCAATGGAATGATGAGTTAGATATACCTCCAGTGGGTTATGAAGTCCCAAAAGCGAAACAACCCATATTAGAAAAGACCACCAGAGACAAGAAAAACCGAAGACCAGTAATCATAGCAATACTATCTGTAGGTGTAATTGGTATTGGTGCCTTGTTAACGTATATTTTGTTCTACAATTCACTTGAACCTGTCGTACAAACTTCTAAAAAATCAAAGCCTAAGGTTCAAGTCGCAAAAGAAGAAACGAAATCCAGCGCAACTGACACACTCTCCGAGTCTATACCGACTGAACAGTCAATAAAAAATGAGTCGGAAGAAATTGAATCAACTAATAACCTTTCCAGTGGCGATTATCATGTGGTCGTAGGTGCTTTTGCGGTTCAGTCCAACGCCGAACGATTCTTGGAACGGATTCAATCAGCAGGCAATTCATCCGCTTCAATGCATGAACGGTACGGGTTTTATTTTATCCATTTAAATGATTTCGCAACAAAGGAAATGGCAAACGAAGGGTGCAAGAATGCAAAAACTGATTTTCCCGGAGCGTGG
The DNA here is from genome assembly GCA_947462695.1 of Flavobacteriales bacterium. GTDB lineage: Bacteria > Bacteroidota > Bacteroidia > Flavobacteriales_D > Crocinitomicaceae > M0103. Next base: position 876 of record CANHQC010000211.1, read on the forward strand.
GTGTATTATTACCCTTGAATCCGTCGGAACAATTCCACCAAACGATTGGAATAACCTGCTTCATTATCGTACCACCCAACAATCTTCACCATATTATTGATCACACTAGTCAATTGTGCATCGAAAATACAGCTATACGGTTCACCTATTATGTCGACGGATACAATTGGATCCTCGGTGTAGGCAATGATTCCATTTAAGTGACCTAATGACGCTTGCTTCATGGCTTTGTTCACAGCTTCAACAGTTGGTGGATGTTTAACAACCATAGTTATATCTGTAAACGAACCATTAGGAACAGGCACGCGCACACCACATCCACCTATTTTATCAGCCAATTCAGGAAATACACGCGTTAGTGCCTTCGCTGCACCTGTGGAAGTTGGGACAATAGATTCCGCTGCAGCTCGTGCTCTCCTCAAGTCGCGGTGAGGTGCATCATGCAATCGCTGATCTGTCGTATAGCTGTGAACCGTTGTAACGAATGCACTTTCAATCTCACAAAGCTCACGCATCACTTTAATCATAGGTGCCGCATTGTTCGTAGTACACGAAGCGTTAGATAGCAATTGATCCGATGATTCGATAAGTTCATCATTCACGCCTAATACAATGGTTTTAACATCTTCGTCAGGCGAAGGAGCAGAAAGTATAACTTTTTTTGCCCCGCCAACAAGGTGCAAGAGCGCTAGTTCTTTGGTAACGAACTTTCCTGAAGATTCAAGAACAACTTCAACCTCATATTGGAACCAAGGAATTTCATTTGGAGCGGTGAATTGAAGAAAGATGAGTCGTTTTCCATTTTCAAAGTGCAATTCGTTACCGTATACCTGAAATTTTTGGTTTAATCTGCCGTGAATGGAATCATACTTCAACAGATGTGAAAGCGTATGGCAATCGGCAAGATCATTTACGACAATGACATCAGCATCATTGGCATCTAGAATTAACCGGGTAAAATACCTGCCAATTCTTCCAAATCCATTAATTCCGATTCTCTTCATAAGGAAGCGAAATTACAAAAAAAGCGGCGCTAAAAAACGCCGCTTTTCAATGGAATTATATTCTATTTCTCTACTTGAACGAAGCCATGTTTAACAACTTCTTCACCTCCTTCAAAAGTGGCCTTGATAATATAATAATACGTTCCCTCTTCTACTACATTTCCATTTTGCGTTCGGCCGTCCCAGCTTCCAGATGGGTCGCTGTATTCATAAATTTTATTTCCCCAACGGTTGAGAATAACGCAATTGAACGCCGCTACACCTGCATACTCGACAAAGAACAACTCGTTACCGACAAGTGAGGACAATGAGATTATATTTGGCGCCTCAATTTCACACACCTTAATTCCTACTGTTGCCGTATCTGTGTGTGTATGACAGATATTTGAACCAGTTACGATGTATTGTCCAGGTTGAGTCACCGTTATTGACGGGCCTGTTGCACCTGTATTCCAACTGAACTCAGTAACGGTCGGATTTTGTTGCGCAAAAAGTGTGACACTGGATCCTGCACAGATTACCGTATCAAGAACTTCTGTATATGCCAATTGCGGGAACCAAACTTCTCCCTCAACAGTTAAATTACATTGATTATCTGTAAAAGATACCGTATAAAATCCTGGAGTTGACGTATAAATCGTAGGATTCAATGCCGATGGATTCGAAAACACAATGGCCGTGTCAGGTGATGACCACGTTCCTCCATCGAATGCTACAGAACCTTCCACTTGGTAGGTGTAATAACAACCTACACCTTCATCAAATATAGCTGGAGGAATTATCTGAGTTAAATCAGATGAAACCGAATTATTACACACATCATCGGTAAAAGTAATAATGTAATTGGCTGAAGTAGATGCTACGATTAACGGATTCAATGTAGTATTCGAAGGCGTAAAAGTAATATCGGGTGAGGCACAAGACCATACACCTCCGCCGAGATAAGATTGAGTTCCTGTTACTTGGAAGTTCAGGTTGCACAAGAACGTATCGGGAAAAATAACTGGATAAGGCACGTAAATGATCTCTGAAGTTACGGTTGCATTACACGCATTATCCGTAAAACTTACGGTGTAGGTACCCGGAGAGGTGGCGGTAATCAATGGATTTGGCACGGTTGCATTAGGTGAAAATGTCAAGCCTGGAGTTGTTGACGACCACTGTCCACCACTTAATGAACTTGTACCACTAACTTGTAGCGCAAAATCACACGCCACTGTATCTCCAAAGATTGATGGCAACGGTTGAACAATCAATGAAACAGTTGTGTCATATGGACAACCAAAATCATCCACAATATTGTAGGTATAGTTAAACGTACCAGCTGAGGTTGGCTGTACAACAATTAGCGTGTCATTTTGACCAGAAACGATTGTTGGATCGTTTGACCAAAAATCCGATACCACATAATTTTGATATCCACCTAAACCTGGAAAGTAAGAACCATCAAAAAACAGTCCCCATTCAAAAATGTAGCCATCGTCAATACCGAGATTATCTTGAACATAAATTGTCCAGTTTCCATTGACAGGACATCCAATAAAATTGGCAAAAGATGTCTCTGGTTGATAAACAACTGAATTATCGATGGAATTACCAGCAGTTAATTGCGGCTGAGGTGGATTTGCAGGGACAAAAGGAACAGGTACAGTATTTCCTAAATTTTGAGTCATTGATCCATTAATTGTGTTGAATACTGAGCTAAAACAATATTCCCAACCAATTCCGGCACCTCCTCCACCTGCATCATCAAAAGGTTGACCAAGAAAAGTTCCTCCTCCACTATTTCCTCCAGGTATGTTTCCTGGACTGTAAGAATTTACCAACGGTACAATTGTTCCATTTGGACATTGCAACCAAATTTCTAAGTCGCCCAAATAAGAATGCTCCATGGTGATACACACTTCGTTTAATGATTGAGCACTTGTGATGGTAGAACCGGATGGGAATCCTCCAATTGGAATGGAAGTTGAATATTGTTGACCCGAACCGTCTGGTAAATAGGTTAAACCTGCGTATGCTCCACCAAGTTCAAAAGTACCCTGTGGAATTTCGACACCAACGGTATCTGTAGGTGTAACACCCCCTAATAGTTCCGTCGATTCACCCAGACAAATTGGATTTTCTACAGGTCCTGTACCTGTGAAACTTGGCAATTGAGAAACCCTTACCTTACATAACATACGTTCAGATTGAGGGAATAAATCAGTCAATTTTAAATCAACGAGATAACCATTTCGTGCAGGAGGGGTAAACCATATGGAATCATTGTTTGGATAGGTACCTCCATCGCTTATATTCCAATCAAAGTCGATTGTTGAATTTACATTTTGTGAGTATCCGTAACCTGTTACTTCCTCGGAATAAGGAAAGATTGGCTTGGCTACAAAAAGAATACTATCACCAAAGCAGATGTCAACGTAACCTGTATCTAACGGATTTAATGCATTCGCTCCAAC
>CANHQC010000212.1 GCA_947462695.1 Flavobacteriales bacterium
ACTGGTCAAATTGGGGCTTCAATGAACATTAAAAAATGTGTTCAACGCGCTGGTTTAGAAGTGAATCAAATCGTACTTGAACCAATTGCTTCATCTGATGCAGTGCTTTCTGATGAAGAAAAAGAAGCAGGTGTCGTATTGGTTGACATTGGCGGTGGAACAACAGATGTGGCCATTTTCCATGAAGGAATTATTCGTCACACGGCTGTAATTCCGTTTGGTGGCAATGTCATCACTGAAGACATCAAAGAAGGCTGTACGATCATGAAACGCCATGCCGAAATGTTGAAAGTGAAATTTGGATCGGCTTTGGCGTCAGAAAGTCAAGAAAATGAGGTGGTTTGTATTCCAGGTTTGCGAGGTCGTGATTCAAAAGAAATCACTGTTCGGAATTTAGCGCGAATCATTCAGTCGCGAATGGAAGAAATCATTGAGCTGGTTCATTATGAAATTTTGAACTCCGGATACAGCAAGAAATTGATTGGTGGAATCGTTGTTACTGGTGGTGGGGCTCAATTGAAACACGTCACACAATTGTTCGAATACATCACAGGTATGGATTCACGGATTGGTTACCCAACCGAACACTTGGCCAATACCAACCACATTGAGAACATTACCAGTCCAATGTATAGTACTGGAATCGGATTGGTATTGAAAGGATTTGAAGCACTTGAAAAAAGTAAAGAGGTTGTCGATCCGGCAAGTAATGGAAAAGTGGCAGGGCCAACCCGAAAAGAAGGTACATTTTTCAAAACCTTCTTTGAAAAGAGTAAAGAATTCTTCGCTTCAGAAGATTAACGCATACAATTACAACAATAAACGAGAGAAAAATGGAATTTGATTTACCAAGAGAGACAAGCTCAATCATTAAGGTGATTGGTGTAGGTGGAGGTGGCAGCAATGCTGTGAACCACATGTACGGACAAGGGATTATTGGTGTTGACTTCATCGTCTGTAATACAGATCGTCAGGCGTTGGATATTTCCCCTGTTCCTTATAAAGTTCAATTGGGACCTTCATTAACCGAAGGTAGAGGTGCAGGTTCAATTCCGGAAATTGGAATGAATGCAGCAATTGAAAACATCAATGAGATCCGTGAGGTATTGAGTAAGAATACGAAAATGGTTTTCGTAACTGCAGGAATGGGCGGTGGAACAGGAACAGGTGCTGCACCAGTTATTGCTCAAGTTGCCAAAGAACTCGGAATTCTGACTGTTGGAATAGTCACAGTGCCGTTCAATTTTGAAGGTAGAAAAAGACGTCAACAAGCAGAGGAAGGGTTGAATAAAATGCGCGAAAACGTCGATACGTTATTAGTGATCAATAATGAACGTCTTCGTGAAATCACAGGAAATTTAACCATCAATAGCGCTTTCGCTCAGGCTGATGATGTCTTGACAACAGCGGCTAAAGGAATTGCTGAAGTTATTTCTGTTGCTGGGGCCATTAATGTAGATTTTAATGACGTCAATACAGTAATGCGAAATAGCGGTCACGCGATTATGGGATCAGCAAGTGCTGAAGGTGAAAATAGAGCAATTACTGCTGTTCAGCAAGCACTGACTTCTCCGTTGTTAAACGATAACGATATCAGTGGTGCACAATACGTATTGTTGAACATTACATACGGTGATAAAGAAGTCCTCATGGATGAAATCACTGAAATCACTGATTACATTCAGCACGAAGCTGGATCAACTGCAGATGTGATTTGGGGTCATGGGTACGATTCAACTCTCGGTGATAAGTTAAGCATCACGATTATAGCTACCGGTTTAAGTTCAAGTCCAATCACCGGATTCGAAAAAGCTCCTGAAAAGAAAGTTTCTCGATTGGATGAAGAACCAAAGAATGAAATCGTTGCTCCGTTGACTTCTCCTACTCAGGCAGCTGTCGTTCAATCTAGCTTCCCTGAAACTCCTCAAAACGAATTGAGTGAAGAACCATTTCTGAAAACAGTAACTCCAGTTAGTGATCAGGTGGTGAATGATTCACCTTCGTCATATGCCGTAAATGCTGAACCACAAGAACAGAAAGAAATGCAGTTCGATTGGGAAATTGCTCCTTCTGTGCAGCCTCAAGTAGAGCTACCAGTGAATGAGGTTGTTTCAGAAAATCAAAAGGAAGAAGTAGTGCGCTTTATGCTTGAAGACGATTCCAACGATAAAATCAGCATGGAATCGGTGAACACGCGAACAGTTCTTTCTCCTGAAGATCAACAAAGAAGAACACAAGAAAGACTTTCTAAAATTCAAGAATATACTGCGAAATTGAAGCGTGCTGAAGGAATTACAGAATTTGAAAATGAACCAGCATTCGTTCGCCGCAACATAGAGTTAGATCATTCGGTTAAAAGCAATGAAGAACCTCTTGGTCGATTTGGTATAGCGAATGATGGCAGCGGTCCTGTTCTGAGAAGTAATAATTTCTTACACGATAACGTTGACTAATGAGCTTTACTGATCAAATTAATGCAGATATAAAACAGGCTATGCTGTCTAAAGAAAAAGACAAATTAGCTGTCCTTCGCGATATAAAATCGAAATTATTGCTTGAAGCAACCTCTGGTTCTGGTTCCGAAATCTCTGATGACGTGGCCATGAAAATTTGCTTGAAATTACACAAGCAGCGCATGGAAACCTATGAGATTTATACCACTCAAGGTCGAGAAGATCTTGCGGCTGATGAATTGTTTCAAGCGCAGGTACTAGAGACCTACCTTCCTAAAATGCTTTCTGAGGATGAGATTAGAACAGAGGTTAACATGGCCATTGAAGCGGTAAAAGCGGCTGGTCCTCAAGATATGGGTAAGGTAATGGGAATGTTAACACCTAAGTTAGCCGGAAAAGCCGATGGTAAACTCATTGCAGCACTGGTGAAAGAAGCGTTAGCTGCTAAATAAGTTTTTCTCTGACGAAATTATTTTCGTCTTATTGTTGTAAAAGAAGCGCGTTCATTGAACGCGTTTTTTTTAGTCTAAATTTCTCATATTCATTACTTTTGCTCCATGTCCACACAACAGTTGAATGCCTTAAAAGAAGAAATAGCTGGAGTTATTCGAGCATACCATGTAAAAGGTTGGTCTCCTGCAACTTCAACCAATTATTCCTTTAAAGATGATACCGGAACAATTTGGGTGAGTAAGTCGGGTGTGGATAAAGCCTATTTTTCGGCAAACGATTTCATGAAAGTTACAACCGAAGGCGAGGGATGTGATGAGTATGTCGACATTAAGCCATCTGCGGAAACCCTTATCCATTGTACGTTATACAAATTGTTTCCTGAAGTAAAAGTGATTCTACATAGCCATGGTGCGTTTCCAGTTGTGCTTTCCTCCATCGTCAATGATGAAATTTTGTTCGAGGGGTATGAAATATTGAAAGGATTTGAAGGAATATCAACACACGAAACTGCTCTAAATATTCCGGTTTTTGACAATTCACAGGATATGAAAACATTCTGTAATCTACTCGAAAAGAATAAAGAGAAACTCACTGCTCATTCCTTTGTCATGCGCAAACACGGCACATACGCTTGGGGAAAAGACCTGTTCTCTGCCAAACGACATATTGAAACGTTGGACTATCTTTGCCAATGTAAATGGATGATACGTTCAAAACCTTAATTTCTGCTATCAATGGCAATTTTATCAATTCCCGATCAACAGGCGGAATGGCACGATCCACAGGAAATTAAATCCTTCCTAAACAATCGTGGTATATTCTTCGACCAATGGACATGCAATGCACTGTTTGACGATACTGCAAGTCAAGACGAAATTCTTGCGGCTTACGCGAAAGATTTGGATCCATTCATGACGCAGGGTGGCTACCTAACAGCAGATGTGATTTCAATCAATTCCCTTACTGAAAACTACCCTGCCATCCGTTCAAAATTCCTTGCAGAGCACACGCATTCTGAAGATGAAATCCGCTTCTTTGTGGATGGAAAAGGGTTGTTTTGGTTTCACCTGGATAATGAACCTGTTTTTAATCTCTTGTGCGAGAAAGGTGACCTTATTTCGGTTCCAGCAGGAACGAAGCACTGGTTTGATGCTGGTGAAACAAGTCCTTTCGTAAAAGCCATTCGCATTTTTATAGATACAAGTGGCTGGGTACCTGATTATACCAATTCAAAAGTGGAAGAGCGTTTTGCTGGTTTCCAGTTTCCAATTCGTTAGATTGTTATGAGTGTGTCAACCATCCGTTTTATCCTAACAGATATTGAAGGAACAACCACATCTGTTTCGTTCGTATACGATGTGCTTTTCCCCTATTTTCGTGAACACCTGAACGAATTATCCAATTTATCTCAAGAGGAAGAAGTTAAAAA
>CANHQC010000213.1 GCA_947462695.1 Flavobacteriales bacterium
AATCAATGCGTGCATTCGTGAATGATTTCCTTAAAGATGCACTTGATAATTACTTGCACCGAAATCCGGATATTGCCGAAGTCATTGAACGTAAAATAAAGCAGTCCGAACGCGAACGAAAAGAATTGTCTGGTATCCGCAAGTTAGCGCGTGAGCGAGCGAAGAAATCCAGTTTGCACAATAAAAAATTGCGCGATTGCCGCGTTCACTTAACGGACCTCAAAGACGAACGAAGGGAACAAACAACGCTGTTCATTACGGAGGGAGATTCAGCAAGTGGATCGATTACCAAATCAAGAGATGTGAATACACAAGCGGTATTCTCGCTCAGGGGAAAGCCACTGAACTGTTATGGACTCACCAAAAAAGTGGTTTACGAAAATGAGGAATTTAACCTCGTTCAAGCAGCGTTGGATATTGAGGAAGACATGGACAACTTGCGATACAACAATATCGTAATTGCGACAGATGCCGATGTCGATGGAATGCATATTCGCATGCTTTTGTTAACCTTTTTCCTACAGTTTTTTCCTGACTTGGTAAAACGAAATCATGTGTATGTCCTTCAAACGCCATTGTTTCGCGTAAGAAATAAGAAAAAAACAATTTATTGCTATTCAGAAGAGGAACGTAGAAATGCCATAGCAGAACTTGGTAAAAATCCAGAAATTACCCGATTTAAAGGTCTTGGTGAAATCTCTCCAGATGAGTTTAAACACTTTATCGGAAATGATATTCGGTTAGAACCGGTGCTCTTATCGAAGGATGCCTCTATCGATTCTATCCTGTCCTATTTTATGGGAAAAAACACACCAGAGCGACAAGATTTTATCATCGAAAATCTGCGTGTTGAAGAAGATATAGCCGTTGAACTTGCTGAATCAGGTCAACAATCAGATGAACAACTCGAAATAGCATCATAGCCATGAACGAAGAGGATGTAAACGACCTTAACAAGGAAAATAACGAGGAGAATCCATTCGAAAACAAGTCGGTGGATGAAAATATCGTTCCCGTTGGTGGGTTGTATGAAAATTGGTTCCTGGAATATGCCAGCTATGTGATCCTTGAACGTGCTGTTCCCTCACTTTACGATGGACTAAAGCCAGTACAAAGAAGAATTCTTCATTCCATGAAGGAAATGGATGATGGACGCTATAACAAAGTGGCGAATATCATTGGAAATACGATGAAGTATCACCCCCATGGTGATGCGTCAATTGGTGATGCACTAGTTCAGTTAGGTCAAAAAGATTTATTGATCGATTGTCAAGGTAACTGGGGAAATACATTAACCGGTGACGGTGCCGCAGCAGCTCGTTACATTGAAGCGCGCTTATCGAAGTTCGCGAGTCATGTGGTTTTTAATCCGAAAACAACCAATTGGCTTTCGAGTTACGACGGACGAAATAAAGAGCCTGAACAATTGCCTGTAAAATTCCCTCTATTGCTCGCACAGGGAGCTGAAGGAATTGCTGTTGGAATGGCGTGTAAATTCTTACCACACAATTTTATCGAACTGATTGACCAATCAGTCAACCATTTAAGAGGTAAAAAAGTTGAATTTTTTCCGGACTTTCCAAATGGTGGAATGGCAGATTTTACCAACTACAATGACGGTCTCCGAGGCGGAAAGGTTCGAGTTAGAGCAAAAATTAAAAAGCTCGATAATAAAACACTGGTTATCAATGAGATTCCTTTTGGCACAACGACAGGCTCATTGATTGAATCAATCATAAAAGCAAACGATAAAGGAAAAATAAAAGTCAAAAAAATTGAGGACAATACGGCTGCTGAAGCTGAAATCATTATTCAATTAGCTCCAGGAGTTTCTCCGGATAAAACCCTTGATGCACTATATGCCTTTACCGATTGTGAGGTCTCGATTTCTCCAAATTCGTCGATAATTGACAAGGACACTCCGCGTTTTTTAGGAGTTAGTGAAATCTTAAAGATTAATACAGATAACACGGTTCGACTCCTTAAATTGGAATTGGAAATTCGGTTGGATGAGTTGGAACGTCAATGGCATTTTTCCACATTGGAAAAGATCTTCATTCGTGAAGAAATGTACATCGACTTTAAGAATTACCAAGACAGGGAGACCTTGTATGTGTATTTGTACGATGCCTTTAAACCGTTTAAAAAACAATTGATACGGGAAATTTCAGACGATGATTTGCACAAATTAACGCAAATCCCAATGATCCGAATCACCCGTTTTGACTCAGCCAAGGCAGATGAAGTACTGTTGAAGATAGAGGAAGAAATGGCAGCGGTGAAAGAAAAGCTGGCCAATTTGATTGAGTACGCCATTGATTATTTCAAAGACCTGAAAAAACGCTTTGGTGAAGGGAAAGAACGAAAAACGGAGATAAAAGTCTTCGATACGATTAGCGCGACGAAAGTAATCATTGCGAACCGCAAGTTGTATGTCGATTATGAAGAAGGATTCATCGGGTATGGATTGAAAAAGAACGAAGCAGTAAATGATTGTTCAGAAATCGACGACGTAATTATCTTCTTTGCTACCGGTAAAATGATGATTACGAAAGTGGCAGATAAGAAATTTGTCGGTAAAGGAATCGTTCATGCAGACGTATGGAAGAAGGGCGATAAACGCACCATCTACCATTTAATTTACCAAGATGGTCTCGGTGGACCAACAATGATGAAGCGCTTTTACGTCAATTCCATTACGCGAGATACAGAATACGATTTAACACGAGGAACCAAAGGTTCAAAAATGCTCTATTTCTCTGTGCATCCGAATGGTGAAAGGGAAGTAGTGACCGTTTTACTTCGTCCTCGTCCACATTTGAAGCGCTTGCGTTTTGATGTAGACATGGGATCATTATTAATTAAAGGTCGCCAATCTACAGGTAATCGGGTAACGAAAGAGATCGTTCAGAAAATAACCCAAAAAGAAGTTGGAGGATCAACATTAGCCGCGCGAAAAATTTGGTACGATCCAATTGTTGGCCGACTAAATGACGAAGGGCGAGGCAATTACCTTGGTGCATTTAAAGGAGAAGATCGGATACTTACATTCTATAAAACGGGCGAATACAGGTTGAGTAATTTCGATTTGTCGAATCACTTCGATGAGGACATGATCCACATTGAAAAGTGGGAGCCACACAGAGCCATCTCTGCAGTTTACTTTGATGCAGAAAAGGAATTGCATTTTGTGAAACGATTCCAGTGTGAAGTGACCGCTGATAAAAAAGTACCATTTATTAGTGAATCAGAAGGATCTTACCTTGATGTCGTAACAACAGCCTATCGACCAATTGTTCGGATTGTGTACAACAAACAATTGAAAGAGACGAAGAATTTGCCAGATAACATGGTGAACATAGCCGATTTTATCGATGTAAAAGGCTTGAAAGCACAAGGGAATCAATTGACCAAGTTAAAAGTCAAAGAAATCGTAATTGAACCACAAGAGGTGGAGCAATTATGGCCGGAAGAGATTCAAGAACAGGTGGAAACGGATGTTGAAAACGAAATTGAGCAAGATAACGAGGTCGATGGAACGACAGTAGAATGGGATTTCACCCAATCGGAAGAAGACGAAGATCAAATGACATTGTTTTAGGGATTGAAACAAAACGTAATACTCTTCCCAATCTGTATTCCATTTTAAGAGATACTCCTTATCTTTGCCTCGGATGATTTCTCTCCGACCATTGAATGAGGAAAGGATGGTTGCTCTCCGTGATGAGTAACAGTAGGACAATCAAACTCGTTTAAATTTTAAGTTGAAGACATGACTAAATTCACTTCTGTTGAATTGATGGAACTTGAGGATAAGTTCGGAGCCCATAATTACCATCCACTACCTGTCGTATTAGCAAAAGGGGAGGGCGTTTACGTTTGGGATGTGGAAGGAAAAAGATATTATGATTTTCTTTCTGCTTATTCAGCTGTAAACCAAGGTCATTGTCATCCTACAATTATAGACGCATTAATAGATCAAGCTAAAACACTTACGTTAACATCACGTGCGTTCTACAACGATTCGTTGGGAGAGTATGAAAAATATGTGACAAATTACTTCGGATTTGATAAGGTGCTTCCAATGAATACGGGTGCTGAAGCTGTTGAAACGGCGATCAAACTCTGCCGTAAATGGGCATATGAACGAAAAGGCATTCACGAAAATCAAGCGAAAATTATTGTTTGTGAGGGCAATTTTCACGGAAGAACAACAACTATTGTTTCCTTTTCAAGCGATCAGGATGCCTCCACCCATTTTGGACCGTTTACCCCAGGATTTATTCGCATTCCCTACAATGATATTTCGGCACTGGAACG
>CANHQC010000214.1 GCA_947462695.1 Flavobacteriales bacterium
ATTCAACAAAGCTGATTGGCACCGAACTTTGAATCGAAAGCTGTCCCGTATTATCACATAGCGTATCATCCCCAACAATGGTTGCCTGAAAATTATTAGTTAACATTAAATTGAGCGCGTGAGGCTTCCCAAAACCGTACGCATTGTTAGGTAATATTCCAGTGAAATTGTCTTCAAATGCTGTTTGAATTAAATCGTTTTTAAAATCAATGTAAGTTGCTCTTGGACATTTTTCTAAATAAAGAGCGGCAATTCCAGCAACGACAGGCGAAGACATTGAAGTCCCTCCATTTCGCGCATGCCAACCCCCTGAATCGATTATAGAATTATTGGCGGGATTGCTAAGAAACCAAAGTGGTGCCGATCCCATCGAAACGTCTCCTGACGCGCAAACATCAGGTTTGGTTACCAAGTGCCGATTAGGTCCTTTACTTGAATTCAGACTCAATTGACCGGGCAATGAAGGGTCGTTAACTGTTGTGTAGTAATTTCCATTGGCATCAATATGACCCATTCGATTTCGAACGTTACCAACAGAAATAACCTTTTCAGAACAGTTCCATGAAGACACAATAGTTTGAAGTGTATCTGGATAATTATAATGAATAATCGATGGGACTTGAAGGTTTGATGGAGGCTGAGAAATCATATTGTTGAAACCCAACCAAGATCCAGACCAGATGTCGTAATTTCCAGATCCTGTCGTCATGAATCGAAACAAATAAGAAGTCGAATCAATACCACTAAAATAACCGCCCAAATGGAATGCGCCACCAACAACCTCTGTATAAGTCTCAATTGTAGCGATACGATTACCTGTTGTCGAATAAATCGTATCGTAATAGACACCGTTTAAACTGTTTTGTGCTGATCGAAAATTGGTTTGGCCACGGAATTGATACGAAGGATCAGGAGTGTCCGCTCCATAAGCGAAATTAAATGTGGCATCAATGGAATCCGTCCAAAGGTCAAAGTATATTTTATTGGCACCAAAATAAGCACTAGGTAAAGGATTGTTTACAAACCACACAAAGGAAGTATCTTGATCAATATCCGCATGAACGTGGTACTTCCCTTTGTTCCCAGAATTACCCGCTGCACAAACAACAATTCGACCTTCCTTTTCTTCTAATAGATCCTCTATCCACTGCGAAGCAGGGTCATTTCCATCATGACTACCTAAATAGGTTCCAAGACTTAAATTCACTACCGCAGGTTTATTTAGGCTATCAGCAACTTTAAAAATATAATCTACTGCGTCAGCAACTGTTAACGTCCAGTTTGGTGCTGAAAAATTTGTTTCAACGACAATGATGTCTGCCTCCGGAGCCATGCCTGTATTTGTCCCGTTTGCTCTTCCATTTCCAGCTGCGGCACCAGTAACCGTTGTTCCATGAGCGGTTGATGATTCTGTACTAAAACATGTTTGATTATTAATTGATGCGCTGTCCCAAACAATTCCGTAATTGTAAGGTTGGGGGATTGTACTGCCTGAGGATAATGTTTGATCCCAATACCTCAACACACGCGACCTTCCAAGACTGTCTTTGAAATCAGGATGATTCCAGTCTAACCCTTGATCAACTATTCCAATTAGGACATCTTTTCCATGAAATGAAGAAGTTAAGCCGCCAGTACCCTGATGGACAGGTAACACATGATGTGCAACTCTAGCAGTGTCAGAAAGTGCCATTGGTTTACTCAATTCCAAGTAAAAATCAGCGAGGTGATTTAATTCAGTATGTTCTTTTATCCAATTAGGAGATTGCGTAACAAAGATCCATTCTGACGTTATATGCTTTACAGGAATACGCTCTAATTCAATGAGTCGTCTTGATAAACTATCATTTTTTAGTGCAAACGACACCATTTGATCGCCAAATTTGGAGTGAGTGTCGTTAAATCCTAGTTTTTGTTGTGCCTTAACCAAACTAAATTGGCACAAAAAGTGCATAACAATTAAGAGTGTGAAATACCGCATTTTTAAAATTACATGTAGGGTAAATATATGTGGAATAAAGCAAAAAAGAAATGTCTATTGAAACTTTATTTCTATTTTCGCTACCTACATCCCTTGTATTAAATAGGCTATAGAAATTATGAGAAAAATCGTCATTAAAATCAGTTTGTTTATTGCTGCAAGTGCTTTAACACAAGTGACCTTTGCACAATCAAACGAAGACATTATTAACTGGTACAACGGGAAGTCTCCCGGAATGGAAACGGATGCAGCATATAAACTGCTGAAAGGGAAAACACCGAAATCTGTTATTGTTGCCGTTATAGACTCAGGAATTGATATTGAACATGAGGATCTTAAAGGAAAAATTTGGATCAATTCAGATGAAATTCCAAAAAACGGAGTTGATGACGATAAAAATGGGTACGTAGATGATGTTTACGGTTGGAACTTTCTTGGTAATTCAAAAGGTGAAAACTTAAATGAAGCGAATTTGGAGAAAACACGCATCTTAAGAGACCTTTCAAAAAAATTCAATGGTGTAGATTCAGCTTCAGTTTCTTCTGATTTGATGGAAGAATATGTATTGTATAAAAAGGTCAAGGGAGAAGTAGAAACAGATCGTGAAATGTACAGCGGTTACCTTGGTCAAATCGATATGATTTCTTCTATGATTGATCAAGTGCCAGCAATTGTTGGTCCTGCTATTGGTAAGAAAGAATACACCATGAAAGATCTTCAGAAATGGAATCCAAAAGATGAGCAAATGGTGCAATTAAAGGAATTTGCAATGGCTATTGAATCGGGTGAATTATCCAAAGAAGTAATGGATGAACAACGCCAACAAATTGAAACAATGGTCAAATTTAACTTGAACGTTGATTACAATGATCGCGCATTAATTGGTGATAATCCGCATGACTTTAACGATAAAAGCTACGGGAATAGTGATGTAGAAGGACCTGACGCATTGCATGGAACGCATGTTGGTGGAATTATAGGTGCTTCAAGAGGAAATGGTCTTGGTGGCGACGGTGTAGCAGATAATGTGAAGTTGATGTCACTTCGTGCTGTACCGAATGGAGATGAACAAGATAAAGATATCGCACTTGCAATTCGATATGCTGTAGACAACGGAGCTTCAGTTATCAATATGTCTTTTGGTAAAGGTTATTCGCCTCATCAAAAAGAAGTGTTCGAAGCATTTAAGTATGCTGATGAAAGAGGAGTGTTACTTGTTCACGCTGCTGGAAACGATAATGCTGATGTTGATAAGGAACCAAATTATCCAGCCGCTAAGTATTCATTTCAAACAAAACCACTAGATCATTTCTTGACTATTGGAGCATCTACTAAAAATGCAAAAGGTGAGCTAGCAGCAAGCTTTTCAAATTACGGTCAAACCATGGTAGATGTTTTTGCTCCAGGATTTGAAATTTACAATACTGTTCCGCAAAGCGAGTATAAAAAACTACAAGGAACGTCAATGGCTGCTCCTATGGTAGCAGGTGTTGCTGCCCTGTTGAAGAGTTATTTCCCTTCGCTTTCAATGAAAGAAATTAAGCAAATCATGTTAGAGACATCTAGTAAATACAAAGGAACTCAACAAATGCTTCCAGGATCTGACCAAAAGGTTGATTTTGCTTCTCTTAGCGTAAATGGGGGAGTAGTCAATGTGAAAAATGCGGTCAAAAAATGCTTGGAATTGGAAAAAACTAAAAAATGATAGTGAACTTCCATTCATTTAAAAAGCTGCCTGAGTGCAGCTTTTTTTTGCAATCAGTTAATCGAATAGTGTTACTCATTGCATTGACTTTTCATTGTTCATTTTCAAACGCACAATTTATTGGTGACTCCATTATTGACAATTGGCATCAATCTGCAACCCATGCGGATCTCGATCGTTACTTCAATGCCGTGCACGATAACTTTATCTTTTTAGGAACAGCTCCAGGAGAAAGATGGTCAAAAAGTGAATTTTATACATTCTCAAAGCCCTATTTCGATAAGGGAAAGGCATGGGATTTCAAGCCATCCAATAGGAGATGGAATTTCTCTGAAGACTCAACTATAGCGTGGTTCGATGAGGATTTAGACACCTGGATGCGCGGTTGTAGAGGTTCCGGTATTCTTATGTACAAAGAGAATAAATGGAAAATAAGTTATTATAACCTCACCGTACTTATTGAGAACGAGAAAATCAAATCATTTATTGAATTAAGGGATAGGAAGTAAAGAACTATCCGTTCCCCTTCGCGTGGTCAGCTAAAAATTGCTGCAAACCAATATCGGTTAAAGGATGATTTGCAAGGGCTTTGATTGCACTTAATGGCCCAGTCATAACATCCGCACCAATCTC
>CANHQC010000215.1 GCA_947462695.1 Flavobacteriales bacterium
GGTATGAGTTCATAGAGGATTTTACTTTGTATTTCAGGGATACTTAACTGATTTGTATCGAAGATATTCCTACCCGAAACCATTTCCCAGAGTAAAATCCCTAAACTCCAAATATCACTTTGCGCCGTTACCTTAGCTGTGCTTTTGATTTGTTCAGGACTCATATAGGATGGTGTTCCCATAATCTGTGTGGTTAGTGTCCCGTCCGTATTTTTGATATCCTTAGCAATTCCAAAATCCACCAACTTCAATTGCCCGTGTGGACCGACGATGACATTCGAAGGTTTTATATCCCTATGAATGATCCCATTCGAATGTATATACAAGCAAACATGAAGTAATTGCGACATGAATTCCGCAATAAGTTTATCAGACAAGGGGCTTTCTTTCAATACTTGAGAAATTGTCGGGCCAGGAACATATTCCATTACGAATGCACAGAAATCTTGATCGTCATCAACATCCTTGACAATAATTAAATTTGAATGTTTCAGATGCGCCAACTTACGAGCTTCCTCTATAAAGCGATTGCGTATATCCTTATTGTATAATAATTCATCATTCAGGACTTTAATTGCAACCTTAGTATTCAATATCTTATGTTCACCAAGATAAACCTTAGCCATACCACCTTTGCCTAACGGTTCATTCAATAAATCAAAATGATACGTGTTTTTTATTCGTGAACTCATATTTTGCGTTTTTCTATTATCGAATTTTCATTGAATCTTTCAGTTTTAGCGCAATGTATATTCCGATAAAAAACACGAGCGATAACACGCCAATGGCCAACCAATCCAATTCAAAGTCATAAGCCATTTTAAAATTATCTTCATATGATTCATGAAAATTCTCTCTCAACTTATCCAAGGAATTAACGATCACTTCATGCATTTTACCAGTTGCTTGATCATTTTGATTGGCTTGGCTTTCTACTCCTATCGTGTTTGGGTCGGCAACTTCTAAATTCACAGGTTTAGGCATCGTAACCAACACCTTTTCTTGGACGTGACAAAACCCTTCATTTCCCCAACGCGCTAAGGTGAAATAACTTAAAATTTCTACCGCTTTTGACGTGATTGGCGCAATCGCACCTGCCAACATAATTTGTGGAATTAGCGCAATTGGAACTAGAGTCATTACTTTTTCAGTTGTAGAAACAATGGATGACAACAACAAGCCCATCAAAGAAGCTGCAACCGATACGGATAACATCCACAAAAATGCACTGCTGAAATCAGCCCATTGAGGGTCTGTGTCTTTATATCTTGCCGCAATAATCGCGGTAAACAAAAGCGATTGAATCGCGGCGAAAGTACCTAATACTGTAATTTTTGATAATATATAAGACAATATGCCCTGATTAAACATCCGTTCTCGTTTATAAATTGCTGCCTCACCTACGATCTCACGTGCAGCATTGTTTGTCCCAAACCATACAGCTGAAACGGCCAAAAGAAAGGGTACAGCTGGAGTAATGTCATTAAAAATTAGACAAATCAATCCTGCAATTATCGGTGCCTGTCCGATAAGAATAAGCGTATTTAAACGATCGTTCAATTTCACATTAAAGTAGCGAATCGTTAGCCAGAAAAGCTGGTGAAAGAAATTAGCATTTCGGGAATCTTTCTTTTCTTTCGGTGCTTGCATTGCTCCAAGTGGAGGGTGATTTTGTTTATGTCGATTGATCCATTTCGTCGCATCAGAATCCACCAATTGAGAATACACTTTAATTGTATCCGAAACATTAAAGTGTTTCAAATAACCATCGGTTTCTCCCTGAAAAACCATGTGTCCACCCTCTGCCATAAAAATGACAGAATCCATATAATTTAGATCTTCTGGCTTATGGGTCACCATAATTACGGTAGTTCCCTTGTCAGACAAATCCTTTAAGATTCCCAAAAACTCTTCAATGGTTTGCGGATCTAGAGGTGATGTTGGCTCATCTAAGAAAAGTACCAAAGGATCGGTAAGAATTTCAACTGCAATGGAAACGCGTTTGCGTTGTCCACCACTGATCTTTCCTACCAAACTATTGCGAATTTTTTGGATTTTCAAATCATGAATAACCTGATCTATTTTCTGCTGGATGAAATTTGAATCACTATGTTCAAGTCGTAATTTTGCCGCGTAATACAATGACTGTTCAACAGTTAACTCACGATGAACAATGTCATCTTGAGGAACATATCCAATTTGGGTTTTTAAGTAGTCGTAATTTTCGTTTAACTCCAACCCACTGATAAACACTCGTCCACTTGAAGGTGGTGAGTCCCCATTCAAAGCTTTTAACAATGTTGACTTTCCGCACCCTGAAGGCCCCATCACTGCCAAGAGCGACTTCGCCGGGATTTCAAAACTGCATTCGTGCAACCCTATCTTTCCATTTTCAAACTGTTTGACAATACGTTCTGTTCGAATTGCTACTTCTCTTGATAGATCTCGAACTTTCCCTCCCAAACTCAACTGAAAACGACCGATATTAATCATGTCATTTGGTCCAATTTTCATTGAACCACTTACTCTACGTCCGTTTACAAAGGTACCGTTGGTCGAATTTAAATCCGTAATTACATAATCATTAGGTCCTCTTTTTTCAATGGAAGCATGCTGACGGCTTATGGATTGATGTCCAAGAAAAACATCACACTCAGGATTTCTTCCGACGATAATCAAACGCTTCGAAACAAATTTTTCAAGAATATTGGTCGTTGAAAAATTATTATCACCTGTATTGTCCGATGATGATTTACGCTCCTTCGAAACTGGTTCGTAATCGTCAGGATTAAATACAAGCTTTACACCTTTATCACCAGCCAATTTCAAAACATCGTTTCTACGAATTTGATACGGGACGCCTGGTTCAAGTTTTCGATCATTCAAAAAAGTCCCATTCGTACTATTAAGGTCAATGACATGCAAATCCCCATTCGCGTCAAACAATAATTGAGCATGTTCACCTGAAACAACATTATTAGAGACACTTACTTGAGCATCCTTAGATCGACCAACGACAACAACTTGACCTGATTGAACTTTAACAAACGCAAACTTTGCTAATAACTTCCCGTCACATACAAAGCCCAATTTCAATTTTGTTTCACTACTCATTATCTCGAATTATGGTGACTTTTCGCGCTATAGGATCTACCAATAAATGTTGTCGAATTGGAACTTGAATTTCATGTCCTTTCAAAGCGATCACAGCAAATCCATCTAGATAATAATCGAATTTTCCCTTTAATACTTTCGTTATGCCAGATAAAGCTGTCGCTAGATTATTGACATCGACTTCACCAGTAACCTCTTCTTTTTGATTGACTTCAATTACCTTATTGATATTAAATTTCCATTTAGCTAATTTGTTTTTCTGTTCCTTTTCAGCGAAAAGATCAAACTGCATATTTTTCAATTCAAACGGCAACGAAAGTGTATTTGTGATTTGAAAGACGATACCAAAGCGGCTTGTTTGAACATCCGCAGATATAAAATTAACCTTGTTGAGTTTTAAACCATCTCCTTCCATGGATTGAGAGATCAAGGTATTCAGTAGATCATCTGTTTTGAGCCAAGTATCAATCGTTTTTGATGTATTAATCCCAAAAATAGTAAACGCCCCTGTCAATTCAGTTTGAATAAGTATTGAATCTTTTAGCAGTATTGTCCTCAAATCATTGCTCATCGAATCTGGATAAAAATTCAGTTCAACTGGCAAACCAACTTCTGATTTTCTTTTAAAAAATATTTGTTCTTGACTAGTCCCTATCGCTATGATGTGGTTCTTATATTTCATTTTGAATGAAATTTCCTTTCCTCTGATTGAAAACCAATTGGGATTGTAAATTCCAACATTTATGGAAGCTTTAAAAACACCCTGTTCAAACGAATGAATTTCGAAAGAGTCAATCTTTTTAAATTCAGGATATTGAATGGTTTGCGCAATGACAATACCAACACAAAAAATTGTGATAATAACTATAAAGATCTTAGACTTTAGTATTCTTTTCACTGGCAAGAAATTTTATAGTTTACCGAAATGTGATTCTTGGCGCATTGAGCACGTTTTCCTGAATAAGGATGCGAACTCAAAATCGTTAAAATCTGATTGTACTCACCTTCCTTTTCTTGCATGCGCTTCCATAGAGCCATGCAGCCACAAACTTTGAAACCCGCTGCCATGGCAAGGTCAATTCCCAACATATCACAATGGGCCTCATCTTTTTGGTTTAATGGCGTCGTTAAAATACTGCCCATATATGCAGAGAAATCGCCTAACCCTTCTCCCAAATA
>CANHQC010000216.1 GCA_947462695.1 Flavobacteriales bacterium
ATAAGAGTTTTGAATGGAACGACCTCAATGGAAACGGAAAATGGGATGTGGGTCCTGGGACCTTTGAAAATGTTGTTGATATGGGATTAAGAGGCTTGATACCTATAGTTGAATAAATGTAAGCTTAGGTTCGGGTTTAATTCATTAAAAAAGGGGCTAATGCCCCTTTTTTCGTTAATCTATAATTAGCTTCAATCTAACTTCAAAAACTCCTCAAATGTCACAATTATTGGAACAGTAACTGTTTTGTTTTTTGTCAATTCTTTCTCAAAGGATTTGATGTTGCCTGATTTAATTTTTTCAAACTCCGCTTGAGCGTCACTCATTGCTTTTTTCAAAGTAGCAATGTTCTCAATTTGTGTTGATGACGGATCACCGTAATAGGAAGCAATAGTTCCATAGATATCGTTGAGCTTTTCTTTCAACTGCGGGTCTGCCGTTCCAACATAATTATCGCCAGTAGTGACAACCAACTTATTTCTGAGGGCATCCAATTCTTGACCCAATTTCGTCACAGTTTTGTTAGGCGTACTGTTCTTTTGTTGGTAGGATTCAACTGTTAAATCCCATTGATCTATCTGATATACAAAGTACGCTAAATCTTGAATCATGTCGAAAAGTTCTTTCGTTACTCGCTGTTGTTCAGTTCGCTCGGCAAGAGTAAACGTAGAATTTGGATCGTATTGCACTTCGATTTCCTTTTCAAAAACTTCACTCCCTTTATTGATTTTTAGCATATATTTCCCTGCTTTTACAGTAGGTGCACCGGCAAATGAAAACCCTTTGCCTTTAGCTACCTTAGGGGCTAAACCATTAAATCCCCAAGCAATGATGTTAATGCCTTTTTGTTTACCTGCCTCTAGTTTTGATACGAGATTGCCTTCAGTGTCAACGATTTCGGCAGTCATTTTACCAAAGGTGTGACGTTTTGGTAAGAAATAGGAAATGAGTGCGTCTGAACTCGGGTTGTTACCAACAAACTGATTAGATAACGCTGTTCCTCCAAAATTACTTTTCTCACTAATCGTAAAAGGCTCGGTTTCAAAAAAGGTCAAATTCGAAGTCAATAACGTTGCATCGATTTTTCTTAACGGACTAATGTCATCAATAATAATAATCCCTCTTCCATGCGTAGCAGCAACCAAGGCGTTTTTTTCTGGGTGTAATTCCAAATAGTGCACCGCTACTTTTGGGAAATTATTCGTAAATGCCGACCAGTTTTTTCCGCCGTTAATGGTAATAAAGAGCCCGTTTTCTGCGCCTAGAAAAAGTAAGTTCGGGTTTTCATAGTCTTCCTGAATGTTTCTAACAAAAGTGGTTAGATCAGAAGAGGTAATTGACACCCATGTTTTACCATAGTCAGTTGTTTTATAAACATACGGCGTATAGTCATTCTTCGAATGCCCATCGAAAACGGCATAAGCTGTTCCTTTACCATGAACACTTGCTTCAATGTGGTAACACCAAGTATTGGTTGGTAGGCCAGGAAAATTCTTGGTTACATTGGTCCACGTTTTACCTCCGTCTTGGGTTAATTGTACATTGCCATCATCTGAACCGGCCCAAATTACTTGATCACTTAAAGGAGATTCAGCAATGGTAAATAAGGTACAATGGTTTTCTGCACCTGAATTGTCTGCAGATAAGCCTCCTGACGCTTCTTGATTTTGTTTCAAGGGATCGTTTGTTGTTAAATCGGGAGAGATTTTTCTCCAGGAATCTCCTTTATCGTCAGAAACATGTACAAATTGACTCCCGACATACAATCTATCGGGATGATGTTTACTCGTTGTAATTGGTGCGTTCCAGTTAAAACGTAATTTCGGATCGCCTTCAACTGGATATGGTTTAATTACTTTGAGTTGTTGCTTGTCCACATCAAAACGCCAAATAGCGTCCGCACCTTGCATCTCGGAATAAACAATATTAGGTTGTGTTGGATGTGGATAAACCCGAAAACCATCGCCTTGACCAACTAGTTCCCAATCTCTCGCTTCAATTCCTCCAGGACTGGCCGATGGCCCGAACCAAGAATTGTTATCCTGTAAACCGCCATAAACGTTGTATGGCTCCTGATTATCAATGCTTACGTGATAAAATTGACTCAAGGGTAAATCTTCAACCATTTCGAAACTTGAACCTCGATCATAAGATTTATATAGTCCCCCATCTGTAGCGACAATTAATTTATTGGAATTGGAAATATCGAACACGATGTCGTGAATGTCCGAGTGAACATATCCCAGATTTCGGAATGTTTTTCCGCCATCAATACTGAGGCTTCCACTTAATCCTGCCTTAGCAATAACATCAGGATTTTTTGGATCAATAGTAATTTTAGAAAAATAAAACGGGCGAACGGTGAGTCCGAAATCGCCATTCAAAAACTTCCATGTGGCTCCCCCATCATCTGATCGGTACAATCCTTTTTCTTCTTTTTTCTCTGCCTCTAAAACTGCGTAAACAATATTAGGATTAGACGGTGCCACAGTAACCGCAATTCGGCCCAATTTTCCTTTTGGCAAACCATTTTGCAGCTTTTGCCAAGTTAGACCACCATCCGTACTTTTATATAAGGCGCTGTTCAATCCGCCTGAGCTGAATGAATAGGCTGTTCTTCTAAATTCCCAAAACGCAGCATATACAATTTTCGGATTTGTTGGGTCCATTACCAATTCAGAACACCCAGTAGTAGCGTTAACATACAAGATTTTTTTCCATGTTTTACCGCCATCCTCTGTTTTATATACGCCACGATCTTCGCTATCGCCCCAAAGTGCGCCCATTGCGGCTACGTAAATGATGTTCGGATTTGATGGATCAATTTGAATGGATGCAATGCGGTCAGTCTTTTCGAGACCCATTTTTATCCAATTCTTTCCGCCATCAATTGTTTTATAAATACCATCTCCTGCAGAAACGCTATTTCTTGTCCATGTTTCTCCAGTTCCTACCCAATAGGTATTGTCTGGATTACTAGGATCAATAGCTACAGCTCCAATAGACTGACAATAATTATCAAAAATGGAATTGAAGCGAACGCCACCGTCTTGAGATTTCCAAACGCCACCTCCGGCAGCTCCGATAAGAACAATATTGCTATTCGTTGGATGCAATTCGATGTCGGATATTCGTCCACTCATTAATGCTGGACCAATTTGACGTGCCTTTAAATCACCAAAGTAATCACCTGCGTTTAATACACCGTCTTGGGTAAAATAAGAAAAAGGCAAACCCAGTACGAGTAAGCCTAAAAGCTGTTTTTTCATGAATTATTTTTTAGGAAAAACAAAAATATTCTCGTCTACAACAGGATTAATTTCAACAGTTTCCCATTGAATAGCCTGGGACATTTGATCTTTAATACCATCTGTATTTGAAAATGGAATGTAAACTCCATCAACTTCTTGATAATCGCTCATTTTGGTTTGACTGATACTTCCTTTCATTTCACCTGATGTGATTTCCGTCTCAACCATAATTGCCACATTGTTTTCTTTATCGATGTAATAGTAATCGATATTCGGTACTTCTTCGCCGTCAGAAAGCTCTGTTTTCTTGTCCAATTTTATTTTATAACAAGCTGTACCTTCAATCGTCTCATCATCAAGTCGTGTAGCTGTATATCCCAAATTTTTGTAATTAAAAAGCGGGTTTGGGAATTCTTTGATTGCTCTACGTGCATTTTCAGAAACTTCTGCAGGACTTTCTTCTGGTTCCATTGTCATCCAATTGGTGGTCCAACTTGTCTCACCGTCAAATGCACCAAGCGTCATTTCATTACCCATCATGGTCATTTTCATGCACATTCTACCATCCTTAAGACTTGTAATTTCAAATGGAATATTCATACCTTGCTGTTCGATATTCGCAGACATGCGCATACTTGTAACTTTTTCCCAATTGGAGCCACCAGTAACATCATAATAAGCTTGAATAATTTCATCAACGGTTTGAGCTTTTAATGATCCAAAGGCACCAATAAAGATCAAGGAAAATAGGGAAAGGGTATTACGTAATTTCATAACAATTTAGATTTTAATAAGTATCAGACCAAATTACACATTAAAAGTTACAGTTTGAGAAGCGTATAAATTTATCTCATGAATATTGTTGCATATACCTTCATGATTTTTAAAGGATTACTTCAACCCAATACCCAGTTCTTTCAATTGCTTATCGTCAATTGGTGATGGTGCATCGATCATTGTATCTCTACCACTATTATTTTTAGGAAACGCTATATAATCACGAATAGACTCCGAGCCACCC
>CANHQC010000217.1 GCA_947462695.1 Flavobacteriales bacterium
AGTTGGGAAGTTGTAACTTCAAGAAACAATTAAACCGGTTTTTAAATGAATGATCTACGCATTTACCAAATTGCCTTATCCCAGTTGCAAGGTATCGGTCCTCGAAAAGCGCTTAAATTAGTTTCAATTGGCGGTGAAATAGAACGTATTTTTCACGACTCCATTCCCCAATTAAGTCGAAAAACAGGAATTCGGGAGTCCATTTTAGCTCAAATGAAGCGGGAAGAAGCTATCGAACGTGCCCGACTTGAGGTTGCATTTATGGAAAAAAATGGGATACGGGTTCATTACTTTTTGGACGATGATTATCCTAGACGGCTGAAACAATCTTCTGACGCACCGATTGTAATATTCAGTTATGGAAATGTGGAAATGAATCCAAAGCGCACAGTTTCTGTCGTAGGAACTCGAAAAGCTACGCCATACGGTTTTGCATTGTGCCAAGAATTTATTCAGGGCGTTAAAGATGCAGAAGTTCAAGTTATTAGTGGATTAGCTTATGGTATTGACATTTGTGCACATTTAGCATGTGTGCAACAGGGAACACCAACTGTTGCCGTTTTAGGTCATGGATTGGATCGAATTTATCCATCTGCTCATCGAAAAATTGCCAATAAAATGGTAGACAATGGAGGATGGATCAGTGAATACTTAAGTGGCGTAACTCCAGAACGGGAGCATTTTCCCATGCGTAATCGGATTGTAGCAGGGATGTCGGATGCCATCGTTGTTGTTGAAAGTAAAGACAATGGAGGGTCGCTCATTACGGCATCTTTAGGAAATGATTACCAGAAAGATGTGTTCGCATTTCCAGGAAATGTAGGTCAACCTCAATCGGAAGGATGTAATCAGTTAATACGAGAGAATGCGGCTCATTTAGTTACAGGAAGTGCAGATTTTTTGAAACAAATGGGCTGGGATCAAGCGCCAGTGAAAAACAAGAATTTAATCGATTTGAATCTGGATGACAACCAAAAATGCGTCATTGAACTTATTGAGGACCATCCACGAATTCATATTGATGCATTAGCCATTCGATCTAATTTATCGATCCAACAAATCAATCAGGTGCTTATTGAGCTGGAATTGCAGCAAATCATTTCTTCTTATCCGGGTAACTACTACCAACGTGCATGAATAAAAAAAGGGGCTGTTCCAATGAAACAACCCCTTTAGAATTTATATTGGGTATCAATTACCTACGAATTCCAGCTTTCAAGAAACGACGGTTATCCATCACCTCAGCTTTTTTCTTCAATCCAGCTAACGCTTGTCCTTGAACCCCACTTTTTAAAGTAGAAAGCAATTGATCGCGTTCAGCATTGTAGTTCGCAACAGCTGGTGCTTTAGTTGTTTTGTCAATACGGATAACATAGACACCCATTTTACCTTTAAGCGGAAGTGTACGTTGACCGTCTTTTAAACCTGTGTAAAGCGCTCCAATAACCTCTGGTTCATAACCAGCTCCAGTGATTTGCGGATTCGCAAACGTCACTTCAGCCTTCATCATCTGCGTTTTCAACCCTTGAGCGAGTGCGTTGATGTTTTTGTATTTTTTCATTTGATTGGTAAAGCGTTGAGCTTTCTTTTCTTCAATCAAATCACGTTTCATGACAATTTCAGCATCTTCAAATGTTGGCGCTCCTTTTTCACGAATTGAAGATACAATTGCGATCACATATTTATCCTTGTCCTTAATTGGCGCAGTAGTAAGATCACCTACTTTCGCCTCTTCGTCGTATGCAAGTTTTAGGATTTTGTCTTCAGCAAAAGTGGTGGTAAAACCAAATAAGCGTGGACTTTCTTCCATGATGCTAACCGGACGAACCATATAACCCGCTTGGAAAGCAATGGTATCGAACAACTCCAATTTAGACTTGATGTCTTCTTTCTTTGAAATTTTAGATTCCAATTTGTAAAGTAAGTTGTACACCTCACTTTCTTTACCGTCTATCGTTTCTTGACTCGGTTTGAACGTTTTTTGAACAGATGCCAATAACGGGTATGTTGTGGCATCGCGCTCTAGAACTTCAATAATGTGAATACCGTAGGTCGTTTTAACTGTGCCAATTGCTCCAATTGGTTTAGTTGCCACGAACGCACCGAATTCTGGAACCATATCTGCTTCAATAAAGTTATCGATTAACCCACCTTGTGGAACAGAACCTTTGTCATCACTGAATTTCGTAACGAATTCACCGAAGTTGTCTTTGTTGATCAACTTAACAAGACTGTCAGCCGTTTTCTGTTTTGCATCGATTACTTTTTTATCCTTTGACTGATTGGTTGCCAATAAAATGTGGCGCGCTTTCAAGCGAGTAGGAGTGAAACCTATAACTTTCGATATTACAATATTCCCTTTGTTATCGTATGGTCCCACAATCTGACCGACCTTCGCAGTTTTGAAAATAGTATCCATACTTTTTGGATAGCTCTGCAAGTTTTGCGCTTTTTCGTTTCCTTCCGGAACTGCGGTTGCTAATTTTGTAGAAGAGTATGCTTTTACATCGCTATTCTGCATAATGAATACAGAATCATTCGTAGATGATGCAAATCCTGTTTGTAATTGTTTCATTGTGCGATTGAACGCAATTGAATCGCGTTTTGAAGGCTGAATAAGTACATCAAAATACTTCACCTCCCGGCTGTTCGATTTGTTTTCGTACTTTTTATCGTTTTTGTGCTCGTCGTAATAGGCTTTCAGTTCCGAATCACTGACCTTCACATCGTCATCACTCAATTCCGCATAACGCTTCACAACAAAACTAATGTTCTTCACTTCTTTTTGAGCCACATATTCTTCTTCAGCCTCAAGTTTTGTAACGTACATTCCTTGGGTGATTAACTCAAAATATTTCTCCTGTTTTCTGCGGTCAGTATAGTATTTTTTACTGTCTTCCCATTGTTTTTGAACATTAGCATCAGAAGACGCTTCCATCTCCTGAATACGTTTTTCAAGTAACTTTGCGTTGAACATTCCTGTTGCAGAATCAGCAAAACTCTGCGCAAGATCAGGCATTACCGTAAAGCCATCCGTCCCGTATAAATAAGCTTCAAACTCATTTTGACTTACGTCAATCCCAAGTGCTTCGTACTCTTTTTCAAATATGATTGTTTCAACCGTGTAATTCCAACCTTTGTCCATAGAGGCTTCTTGATCTTTGGCCGTATATTCACGCTGCTGCTGAGCAAATTGTTGTTGATCTTGCTCTTGAAACTTGTTACTAGCTTCTTCGTATTTTGCGTAGTCTATTTTCTCACCGTAAACTGTTCCGTATCCATATTGGTCCTCCGAAACCCCTGTAATTCGCTGCCAATCGCCCATAATGAAAGCGAATAATGCCACACCGATTAAGGTTACTAATAATCCAGATTTCTCACGAATTTTTCCAATTAGTGCCATTTGTCTTTAATTTAAGGTTGCGAATATAAGCAGATGAATTGATTTTTAAAAGAAATCAATTGGTCCTAAATCAAAAAAACCGCCTCGCAATGAGACGGTTTAATAATTATATCTGTTCAAAGACGATTAGTTTCAACCGCCATTTCTACCCGGAGGTTTTGGAGGTTCAGGCTTTTCTATCTGTTTTCCCCCGCCCTTATTATTGTCCTCCTCTTTATTTTCCTTTGGATTTGTGGATGGTTTTGGGTTGTTTACCGGTTTATTTCCAGATTGAGTTCCTGGTTTTTGAATCTGGCCATCAGATGCATTGCCTGTTTTACCTTTTCCATTGCCATTACCTTGACCGTTGCTATTTCCATTTGTTTCAACTTTTCCATCATTACCGTTTCCTCCTCCAGGATTAGGCGCTGTTGGACAAGCCCCCATTTGATCGCCGTGCGCTTGATGTATAGGCCAGTCTGATGCTAGAATTGTTAACGTGGAATAAGTTGCACCCTCCCGATGACAAATTGTGATTTTTTCATTAGATGGTGGAGTCGGTGGAGTCGGTGGAGTTGGCTCTGGCTCTTTGCATGCACCTAATTGATCTCCATGCGCTTGATGTGCTGGCCAAGCAGACATCGGAATCTCAATCGTTTGAGGATTATTTGGATTCCCGGGCGGAATGTGACAAATGGTCATTTTTTGTTCCGGTGCCGGTGGATTAGGAGGTGTTGGTGGCGTCGGCGGAGCTGGTGGCTCTGGCTCTTTGCATGCACCTAATTGATCTCCATGCGCTTGATGCGCTGGCCAAGCAGACATCGGAATCTCAATCGTTTGAGGATTATTTGGATTCCCTGG
>CANHQC010000218.1 GCA_947462695.1 Flavobacteriales bacterium
GGAAATCTAAGGTACATTGAGATACGTGGTACATTGGTAGCGATCGGAACTGATCAAGCACCCATTACATTTAAGTCAGCAGCCAACGATACCGTTGGACTTTTCACGTGGATGGGTATCAACATAAAAGGTTCACAAGGAGGTTCTGTACAAATGAATCGATTCAAATTGTTTGACAGCTTTTATGGATTATATAACGATATCGCTGAGCCAGGCGTTGCTTATAACTTCACGAATTGCCACTTTAGAAATAACAACTACAGCATCCAACTCAACGCGGATATGAACTATTCAAATTGTCTTTTTGAAAACAATGGAGTTGGTCAAGCTGCACAAATCGTTTATGGTTCACTTACGGCTAATAATTGCCAGTTTTTAAACAATTTTTGTTCCTTCACTTGGTCAAATAATATTCAGGTAGCTAATTGTTTGTTTCAAGGAAATGGAAACAATATTGTAGGTTCACCAGGAACGGTAACAGATTGTCAATTTATTGGAAATCAGTTCGCTTTTGCTGAGGCTAATAGCCATAACATTCAAAACTGTTATTTTGCTTCTAACGGGGTAGCAGTTGACAATACGGGGTCATGCAACATCAACAACAGTATTTTTGAAAACAATAACCTTGCAATTCGAATTGGTGACAATAGCACGATAACCAATTGTGAAATAACCTACAATCAAATTGGAATTGCCGTAAATGCCAGTAATCCTTCAACCACGAACATTTCCGACAACATCATTTGTTCAAACGCGCAATATAACCTCGAAAATTCTACCGATAAAAACTTTCAAGTCAATGCCAACTGTTTTTGTTCGCAAGATTCATCGGTAATTGAATCTTTCATCTTTGATGGATACGATGACATTACAAGAGGTTTGGTGAACTACGCCATTTACGATGATTCGTGTGACAATATCTTGAGCTACGTGGTTAAGGTACTGTTGGATAATTCCAGCATAGAAGAACTTACAGAATCCAATGCATTCCAGGTTGTTTCACAAAATGGTACATCAGTCACTTTCTCTGCTGAAAAGAACCTTACCATCGGGTTGGTTAATCTATCCGGACAACTTCTTCAAACTGTTGAGTTAAGTCAGGGAAAACAAGAAGTACATTTTCCATTCTCTAGCGGAGTGTATTTAATTACCGATTTTGAAGGAAGGTCAACAAGGATTCTATTCTAATTCCATTTGAACAATAATATTGCTTTAAGTCCTGCCGTTGGTAGGACTTTGCATTTAATCAAATCTGTCACTGCCCTGACTTAGTTATAGATTTATCATCGACTGACCTTTACGAATCGTTCCAGTTTCACTACCTTCGGTTGATGACTAAAGCTTTCTGGGTCTTTCTAGTAACAATCAATACCGCAATTGCGCAAGAATTTACGCGTGCTGAGCTTTCGACCGAGCTAGCGAATCCCTGGGAAATAACCTATGGTCCAGATAATTTTCTATGGATCAGCGAGGCGGGTGGTAAGGTGTCAAGAGTACATCCTGAAAGCGGAGAAAAAACAGTTGTCTACACAGCACCTGACTATTTTGGGGGCTCAACGTTAGAGCAGTCACAACTATGCTTCAATCCGGTTATTGGTGCGGGAACATTAGGCCTGACACTTCATCCCGACTTTTCCATCAGCGACAGTGCATTTATCTATTTCGTATACTCGTATAACAGTGGAACAAGTACTTCACCTGCAACAAAATTTAAAATTAAACGACTGAAATGGGACGCATCATCCGAAACGGTTAGTGGAGCTGATGATCTTGTCACAGCAATTCCGACAGGCTATGATCATTTAGGAGGTCGGTTATTAGCTGTTAAACGCAACGGAATCGCTTATCTATTTTTAACCATTGGAGACCACGGCATTTCAGAAGACAGTCAGCCCACCTGTTACGATCCACCTTCCACAAATCCAAACTTTTTAGCACAAGATCCCAACACCTATAACGGAAAAATTCACCGCTTTTTGATGGACGGAACAATTCCAACAGACAATCCCATTCCCGGAAATTCATTCTATACGCGTGGACATAGAAATCCTCAAGGCCTGCTATACAATTCTAATTTGGATCGTTTATACGGAGTTGAACATGGAGACAGAACAGATGATGAAATCAACATCCTGCATCCTGGAATGAATTACGGATGGAAAAATGTACGAGGGTACCACCAAGACAACAATTATCCGGGAGAATCAACTTTTATTAACACGTATGTGCCGAATCCGTTGATTGCTAACGATTCATTGGTTCAACCTTTTTATTCTTTTTGTGCAACGCAACCAACAGGTTCAGTTAACTACCTGGATTGGTGCACTGTTGCTCCTTCAGATGGCATACACTATGCGAGTTCAGGAATTCCGGAATGGACAAATAGCCTGTTGGTTACAACGTTAAAGAATGGAAGTTCAACGGATATGCAAGTCGTACGGTTTAAATTGCTTCAAAACGGTGACTTAGCCTCATCAACATCGAGCTCTCCAAATCCAAGTTATTTCTTTGCGGAAGACCAGCTGTTAAATGGCCGTTTACGAGATATTGCTGTTTCTCCAGATGGACAAACAATCTACTTGATAAACAATGGCGGCACGAATGCAGATAAAATCACCGTATATAAATACATAGAACAAATAGATGCAAACGAAGCATTTTTCCTCATTTATCCTAATCCTTCGACCGACCAGTTGACAGTAGAATTTGCGGAAAATGCTGATCCGAAAGAACTATCCGTTTACGATGCGCAAGGAAAAATAACCTATTCGAGTACCAGCAACTTTAGTTCAATTGAGTTGCGTGCATTGTCAAGTGGTCTTTATTTCATTCAGGCAAAAACATCGAATGAGACGATCATTCAGAAGTTTATAAAAGAATAAATGAAACGAAGAGGCTAGTTCACTACGAGTGAATCTTTCACTTTCAACTTATCCTCTACTTGCTTCAGGTACCCTTTATTTCTCTTTTCCAGTTCCCGAACAGGTGTGAATGGTTCAGAAGTAATCGGAAACGCTTCCATCAATTCACCACTGTAATAGAATTCGTAGCACAAGCCTCCAAACGTATACGTTTTATTTCCAACGGTGAAAGATGATCCACCAACTTCGGGATCGTCCTTCGGAATACTTTTGTGGAACCCGATATTGAAGAGTGTCCCAAGAATTTCAGGGCGGTATGAAAGATCAAATCCTTCTTTGGTCCAATGGGATTGGTATTGCCGCAGTAAAAAGGCCGTGTACAAGTACGAGTAAAAGTGATCTTTTCTATTAATCAGGCGTTGAATCGTTTTGTGTCGGTGCGCTTTGATCGTATCGACAATTGTTTCAGGAAAGGAGTCCTTGACATTTAAAGTCTTGTAAAAATATTCTCCAGGGTAAAATTTGCTGGATTTATCGACAAGATTTCGTTCGATCTGCAATGCAGTGTGTTCCAAAATACTCGTTACGCCGTACCCTCTGTTATTTGGAAGCATTACACCGGTTAATGGATAGACATATTGCTTGAAACGTTCGCGACCAGAATTAAACATCCGAACTTGTTCCCCAACGAGACACATGACAATCATTCGAGCTTCCACACCTGTTACTAGCGCAGCCGAATCTATGGCTTTTTTATCTTTCAGGATTGCCTGACAAAAGCTTTTCCATACCTCGTAATTTGACCATTCAAACACAGATTTATCATCCATTCTTTTTCGTTGAGTCAACCCTTTTACTTCAGCTTGAAAAGCCTTGTTATCCTTGAGTAGTAGAGAAACCGCATCGAACATTCTCAAGGCGATTGACTCATCACCTGAGGTTTTGTAAGCCTCATAAATTTTTGACGCATCTACCGGCTTGTAGCGTGCTAATACGCCAAGTTTTTGAAGCAACTCCGATTTTTTTTGCTCGACTGCCCTTCCCTTGAACTGTTGTTCCTTACCGTATTTATCGGATAAGCCATTGAAATAGCGGTTATTGACATCAACCAACCCACTTTGATTTGTCCATCGAAATTTCACGGCAACTGCAACGGCGATCAATCCCAGTGCAAAGAGCGCGAGCAAATGCACTGAAATTGAATAAGTGCGCTTGAATAACTTTTTCCATTTGCCATTCGATGCAGGCGAATTCTGTTCTTCCATAATGTGTTTAACGTTCAGTAGAATAGCTTACAACGCTTGTTGTAAAATTTGCGCGAATTTAAGGACAAATCTGCTAATTTACAGTGCAGTAAGCAA
>CANHQC010000219.1 GCA_947462695.1 Flavobacteriales bacterium
ACATTATACTTACCGGAAATGAAGATTCGCACGTAAAAGTGCTTCGGTCTATTTTAGAAAATGAAGCGCGTGTTTCAGGAGCTCAATTAGCCAGATTCGAAAAACGCCACCGTTCGGTTGGTGGAAACGCCATCCGTGCAGCCGTATTAGGCGGCAATGATGGGTTGGTTTCCAATTTCAGTTTGGTGATGGGTGTGGCGGGTGCAACGGCAGGTCAAGAAGGTGTTCTGCTTGCCGGAATTGCCGGATTATTGGCAGGTGCGTTATCAATGGCCTTGGGTGAATGGATTTCAGTAAAAAGTTCTCAAGAACTTTATGAAAACCAGATGCAATTGGAAATGGATGAGCTTGAACTCAACCCTGAAGGTGAAAAAAAGGAACTCAAATTGATTTATATGGCCAAAGGAATTCCAGAAGATCAAGCTTTAGAAATAGTCGAGGAACTCATGAAAGACAAACATAAAGCACATGATGTTCTAGTTAAGGAAGAGCTCGGTATTAATCGGGATGAACTTGAGGGTTCTGCGATGGAAGCGGCGTTGTCATCCTTTGTATTGTTTGCCTTTGGAGCAATTATACCGGTTTTACCGTTTTTCTTTCTCAAAGGTACATTGGCCATTGTGATTAGTACCATTGCCAGTGCTTTTGGATTGTTCATTATCGGTGCAGCAATAACATTATTTACAGGAAGAAGCGTTTGGTTTTCTGGATTTCGACAAGTGATTTTTGGATTGGCTGCCGCAGCAGTGACTTTCGGAATTGGAAAGCTCATTGGCATTTCTTTAGCCGGATAGATTACTTTTGTTACAAATAAAAAAAAGAATAGTATGAATCAAGCACATGTACACCTCTTAGTAAATCATTTCCCGATTATCGTTCCGATCATCTCGTTCATAGTTGTTGTAACGGGATTCGCTTTTAAGTCTGAACTCGTTAAACGTATTGCTTTTGGACTTTTTATCCTTGGTGCGTTGTTTACACTTACAGCGATGCAGTCAGGTGAAGGAGCAGAAGAGATCGTAGAAGAAATGGTTGGTATTTCGCACGATGTCATTCATGAACACGAAGAAAGCGCAGAAACGTTTGCTATTCTATCGTATATTCTCGGATTATTGAGCGCTACCGCTTTGTGGGCTAGTTGGAAGAAAAAGACATGGTCAAATTATGTGGCTTATTTGGTTGTAGTCGCGTCATTAGGAGTGATTAGCCAAGCTCATCGTGCGGGTAAATCTGGCGGTGATATTCGTCATCCTGAAATCAACCAAACTTTTTCAGGTGAACATGAAGAGAATCACGAATGATTTATAATTCAATAATCATTTCCCAAACACCGATATTCGAGCAATAATCGGTTGATTCAACTCGCAGATTAATGCGTTTTCCTTTGCATTCTGATGGTATGTCCAACAGAAGATAGTCTCCTTTGGATTCGTATTCAATAGGTAACCACCTACCATCGACATAGGCGTTATAGTATTTGATTCCGCTTCCGTTTTCCGAAATACGAAAGCTCAGCGTTTTTTTTGACTGATTCGATTGAGTTGGATTGAAATTGAGTGGTGTTATTCGGGGAGCTTGGGTGTCTTGAACAAGCGAAAATGTGCCCAGGTACAAAGACGTAGATTCAATCCATCCGTTAATTACCGTTGGTTTAAGTGCTTCCTTAACGCCATTTCGTGTAGTCACCTGAATGTAATAGTTGGTTGATTTTGGATCATTCAACTTCATTTTTACACTTAACGGGCGTTGAATAGGGGATTGGGGGTCTCCGAAAGAATAGACTCTTGCTAAGGAAAGGTTCTTTTTTGTCGGAATGTAAAAGGTAAATGGTTCAGAAGAAATATGGAATAATTCAGTTGAAAATGAATAACTCGAATCGGGAAAAAAATAGTCTGAAGAAGTGAAAACTTGTTTTTTTGACGGAATTTCTCCTTTTTTTCTGCGCAGGAAAAACTGAACATTAGCCTTGTTTTCCTTTGTATCTTTCACTTGAAACGAAAGAGACAAACTATCACCAGGCATAATACCGAGTAAACCAAGGTCTTTTCCGTTATAGATGGTTAATGGGTTGTGTTTCGTTCTAAATGCTTTATGGTATTTGTACTTGTGCGTTTTGTATTCCTCATAGTCTGTATGGGAGTTTACGTACCTCGAATCATCAAATGAAATGCGATCGATTTGTTGACCAAAGACAACGTTTTGAGCGTTTAAAAGTGTTGTTTCGTACAACCCGCAGTGATTTTGAGCACCGTCGTAGGTGTCTATACCATTTAGCGCAAGTCCTACAAATTCATTTAGTGCACAACAGTCAGCTTCAAGTGTAAATCCACCGCCACTTAACACAAATGATTTGCCCACCTGGTTTATTGGTAACGAATATGATTTGCCCGGAATGGTATAACCATTTTCGTCAACAACATAAAGTTTCACTGAATTCAGTGTTGGCGTTTTATGATCAGGAATGTCAAATCCAAAAACCAGTGGATTCAATGCTTCTTCGGTTTTCGTATCTCTTAGTTCAAAATGGAGGTGTGGTGCAGTTGAACTCCCTGTATTACCAGAACGCGCAATGCGTTGACCTTTTGTCACTTTTAAATCCTCGGGTGTGAAGTACACATCTATTTCCGATGATTCTTGTTGAAATTGAACCGACCGCACCAAGGAGTCAATTTTTCCTTCGAAAGATGAACAATGGGCATAAACACTTGTAATTCCGTTCGGATGATTGATGTAGATCACTTTTCCATATCCATATGG
Source organism: Flavobacteriales bacterium (assembly GCA_947462695.1). GTDB lineage: Bacteria > Bacteroidota > Bacteroidia > Flavobacteriales_D > Crocinitomicaceae > M0103. The sequence continues at coordinate 2,758 of CANHQC010000219.1, forward strand.
CGAAGTTTTTATACGAGAAACATAACCATCTTCAATAGAAAACAACGAGAGTCCTTCAATACCGTTTGTTTTGAAGTCAACACCCATATGGAAATGATTTGGGCGTATTTCACCGAAATTTGCAGAAAGTCTGAGCGGAATCGCAAGAGGGGAATGGTAGGAGGGCTTTGGCAGAACTTGAGCAACAAGCTGAAATTGAATCAGACCGAAAAGGCATAACGAAAGTAAAGCATTCATCATGAAACAAAAGTAGAACAAATAAAAAAAGCATAAAAGAATGGTGTAAAATGTTGTGCAAATGCTTTTCAATACTAACTTTGTATGTCGCAGAATCCATGACAGAAAATATTCAACATAGCATCAACGAGATAAGGGTGAAAGCACTCCGTTACCGAGATGAGCTTAAAACAGTGAAAGAACACAATGTTCAATTGGAACAAGAAATTCTTTCGTTACAAGAGGGTGTTTCTGCTTTTCAATCCGAATTGAATCGGACACAGGCTGAAAATACCGAATTGAAAGCTGAAATGGAAGCGAATAAAAGTCAAGTAGTTGATTCTTCCGTACTTCATAACAGAAGTGAAGAAGAAATTGATGAATTGGTGAAGGAAATCGAGTACTGTATTGGACAGTTAAAGAAATAAGGAATGAGTAAAACATCCTTGAAAGTAGTAGTTGGTGGCCGCACATATCCGCTTACCGTTAACCACGGAGAAGAGGCAAAAGTGACGAAAGCTGCAGAAGAGATTAATCGAGCGATTAAAATGCTTCAAGATAACTATGCCGTAAAGGACATGCAAGATTTATTGGCGATGACAGCATTACAAATGGCCACAAAATCTGTTACTTCTTCAACTTCAGTTCAACCCGCTGATTATTCAGCTGTAGAGAAATTGTTGAGCGAACTATCCAGTGAATTAGATTGATTTTCTTTCTGTTTATCGCTGCCTGACACATTGTTTAATTTAACAACGTGCACATGAGTTTAATAGTTGGTTTAGGTATTGGACTCGCCGGTGGAGCTGTAGCAACATTTTTAGTTCAAAATGTTATGCTTCGGAACAAACGAGAACAACTTCTTCGTGAAGCTGAACTCGAAGGTGAGAACATCAAAAAAGAAAAAATACTTCAGGCGAAAGAAAAATTTCTAAAGTTGAAGGAGGAACACGAAAATGCGATAAAAGATCGTGAACGTCGCGTTCAATCTACTGAGGACAGAGCAAAAGCGAAAGAAAAAACACTCTCTCAAAAAATTGAAGAAGTCAGCAGAAAAGAGAAGGAGTTTGAAAAAAATCAAGCAGATATCGATGCAAAAGTTCAAGCCTTAGAAGTAAAACACCAAGAATTGGATAAAGTCCAGGACAAGCGTGTTGCGGAACTTTCAAAAATCAGCGGAATGTCTGTTGATGAGGCTAAAAACCATTTGATGGAGGCATTGAAAGA
>CANHQC010000220.1 GCA_947462695.1 Flavobacteriales bacterium
AGTAAAATTTTCTTCATAGTCAATAAATTTTTAGTTAAACCATCGCAAATATAGGATAATCTTCCTTTAGTCAAAAAAAACAGTCAAATAATCTAAACATGATTTTGTTGAAAGGAAATTTAAAAGGAACTCATTTAGCACCCTTATCCATTAAATCTAATGCTTGTGGATCATAGGAAATAAACATATTTGCCCATATAATTTTGGATAACGCAAACAAAAAGGGAGCAAGAACTACCGTTGCAAGAACTATCACAGTGATTTGAACTCCAGTTGTCACATTTTCAAAAAACAAATTGAAAGATACCCATAGTGTCACGAACAAAGCTACACCAAGTGCATAAGCCACATACATAGCTCCAAAATAAAATCCCGGTTCCTTGGAATAATGAACCCCGCATTTGTCGCATGTTTCACGTACATCACCTACATGACGTAAATCGTAAACATGAGAAACAAAAAACTCACCCTCCTGACAATGCGGACATTTGAATTTCCGTATACTGTACATCTTTGTTCCTTTGCCTAGCATAATTGATTATATTTTTCATCACAAAGATACTATTCATAATCGCGTTTTCAGTAACAAAAGTTACTTAAAGCATCCACTTGGAACAACCTCAAGGCATCAAATTTTTGAATAGTTACATTATCAATAAAAATTGTGCTTATATTTCGGTGCTAAACACTGAAACTATGCTAAAACGACTACTATTCTTCATGCTATTATTATGCATTCAGCCAATTCAATTAAATGCTCAATGTACAACCACCAACGCAACATCATGTGAGTGTCTTGATGGCACGGCAAGCTGTCTTCTTTTACCTGACATTACTGCGTCTTGGAAAGGAATTGCGAACAACGGCTATACAGAATATCCTCAAACTGGCGCTGGCACAAATTATACTGGTCAAGGTCCTGATAATGGACGTCTAAGGGTAACGGGGTCAACTCCGAATATCGGTCATGGTTCATTTACAGTGAGAGGTCAGGATGATAATGGTAACAGAACATTTTTGTGCGGATCTGATACAGTCTTCAATGTGCCAGCAGGAACAAATTTCACTTGTCCCAATAGCTATCCGAACCCAAAGCAGCTAATTACTCAACGTATTTACAAAAAAGAAGGGAATGTAATGACATACATTGATCGTTATGCTGGAAGTGTTACTTATCACCCTTCGCATGGTCATAATCATGTTGATGATTGGGCTGTAATGACATTGCGCATACAAACAGCTGATCCCAATCCGTTAAATTGGCCAATCGTTGGTTCGGGTGCGAAAATTGGTTTTTGCCTTATGGATTATGGTCAATGTGGCACACCTGGAAGTACGTACGATGGACATTGCCGTGACAACAACACTGTTTATCAAGGAGGAGCAACGCTTCATAACGTCGACTTTCCAAATTGGAATTTAGGCGGCGGAAATTACAATTGCTCTGTGATTGAACAAGGTATATCCTCTGGATGGACGGATGTATATGGAAAGCATCTCGATGGTATGTGGATAAACATCCCACCAAACACTTGCAACGGAAATTATTACATTGTCATGGAGGTGGACAAGAACAATATTTTTCTTGAAGAAAATGACGATAACAATTTCACTGCAGTACCTGTGACCTTGACCTTGCAAAACCCTGCGGGATCGAATGAACTACCTCTTATCACCTCAAACAACTCAAATAATTTATGTGACGGTCAATCATTAACCTTAACTGCTACAGCAGGAACAGCATTTTTATGGTCAACTGGTGATACTACACAAACGATTACAGTAAACCAACCAGGCTCTTACACGTGCCAAGTAACGAACTATTGTGGTACAAATACCTCTGAACCATTCGTTGTCAATAATGTTATGCCCGACGCACCGACGGTGAGTGGAGACTCAGTTTGTGTATCGGGTTCGATGACACTCACCGCTGAAGGATCTGGAGATATTTCTTGGTTTGACGCTAATGGTAATTTTGTTGGTGCAGGTGACACTTTAATCACACCAATACTTACGGCTACAACGACTTATTTCGCTCAAAACACAGACGTCTACGTAGATTCAATCTATGCAGAGCCATATACAAACGGTATTGGCGGAGGTGGTTATGTTACTTCAGATCAATATGAAATCTTCAACAGTTATGTCAACTTCACACTCAAGTCAGTGTTGTTATATTCTCAATCGGCAGGAAGCATAACGATTGAATTGCAAGATCAAAATGGAGCGACTTTACAATCCTTGATCACAAACGTTAACACTGGTGAAAATCGCATTGCCCTGAACTTTGATATCCCCATTGCGACTAACCTTAGATTAGTTGGTAAAAACATAACGGCTTCAGGCATTTACAGGAATAACAATAGCGCTACATATCCTTATGAATTGCCAGATGTCCTTTCCATCATCGGCGCGTCTGCAGGTGCTTCGTACTACTACTTCTTCTATGATTGGCAAGTATTGACAGAAAACAGTACATGTTCGAGCTCATTAGTACCTGTCGATGCCGTAGTAAACTCATGTGCTGGAATTGGTGAAGATATCCCTTTTAAGAAATCAATTCAAGTGATTCCAAATCCAAATCAAGGAGAATTTAGTGTTCAATTTTCAGCTGACCATTCTGGTGAATTAATGGTAGAAATGATGAGTGTCGTAGGGGATGTTATTCTACTTGAACCTATTTCTTACCATGAAGGAGTAAATACCATTGATATGAAAACAAGCAATCTTTCTAATGGCATGTATTTATTTTCATTGATCTATAATGGAAAAAAATATACGTCAAGAGTAATGATTCATGACTAATTTTCTTTTAAAAACAGTTTATATTCTTCCGTTTCTCCTGGGAAACGGAAGTTTTTTTTTCGCTCAATCCAGCACTTGGACAACTTTTAATGATCTAAATTCAGGGTTACCAAACAATGCTGTGCACTGCATTGCTCATGATCAACAGAATAAAATCTGGATCGGCACAGACAATGGATTGGCTTCCTTTGATGGCGAAAATTGGGTTGTCTTTAACTCTTCCAATTCACCACTTCAGGAAAATTATATTCGTGCACTCGCAATAGATACAAGCAACGCCCTTTGGGTAGGAACTACAATGCATGGCCTTTATCGATTCGACGGACAATCATGGGTGAATTTATCTACGATGAACAGCAACATACCTGACAACTTCATTCGAACAATAACAATTGATTCCTTAAATAGAAAGTGGATTGGCACGGCAGATGGATTGGCATTATATGACGATTTGACATGGACAATTTGGAACACTCAATCTTCGAACATTCTATCCAACAACATCACTTCCATTGCTATTGATGACCAAAACAAAAAATACATTGGTTCAATCAATGGAGGATTAGTTTACATGACTAATTCACTACTTGAAATTTACACAATTTTAAACGCCAACGTTCCTGATAACTCCGTCATTTCAATTCAAATTGATGAAACTGACAAACCTTGGTTTGCAAGCACAGCACAAGGACTTTTTACAGACACAGGCAATCAAACTTGGCTATCTTTTAACACCTCTAATTCTCAAATACAGACCAATAGTCTCACTTGTTTCCGCATCGACGCTTTACAAAATTTCATCATTGGAACATTGCAAAACGGATTGGTTATTCGAACGAACAATTCAGATTGGCTCAACTTCACACTAGGTAACTCAGAAATATCAGACAATCACATTTTCTCAATAGATGTAGATGATGAAAATAATGTTTGGATTGGCACACAAACAGGTGGCCTTGTTAAGTTAAAAATGAATCAAGCATGGATCGACGAACTTTTGCAAGATAATTATGTTCAGATCTACCCAAATCCTGCGCAAAGTAACACTTCAATCTGTATCAAAAATGTGTCTTCGGAAGTCATGGTTTATCTTTACCAATCGAATGGAAAACGACTAAATACACCACTCAAACATCTTGATAATGATTGTTATTTGCTTCCTGAAATTGTTGATGGGATATATTTTTTACATGTCGTTGATAACGGAAATCATCAGATTTCAAAACTAGTCATCCATCAATAATTACTGATTTAATTGACTTTTGTCATGTTTCGATTTGAAATTTATCATTGATTAGACCGCTGTCATTCCTTCCCTTTGTATTGTACGTAGGCGTATTTTGCCGCGTTTAATACCATTAGCACATGACAACT
>CANHQC010000221.1 GCA_947462695.1 Flavobacteriales bacterium
CGACAACAATCCAACTAGTCGTCCTTTGCAAGATGTTGGTTTGGATGGTTTAGAAAACGATTCTGAACGTGTTTTTTTTCAAGATTATTTAACAGAAGCCCAAAGTGTTTTAACTGCCGATGCATACACTCGATTGCAAGCCGATCCATCGAGCGATGATTACCGGTTCTTTAGAAGTTCTGAATGGGATGCTCAATCGGCCGACATCTTAACACGTTACACATTATATAATGGATTAGAAAACAATTCTCGATTGGGTGAAGATCCCATTGAATCTTATCCAACGGCAAGCACGCCACTTCCTAATATTGAAGACATTAATAGCGACAATACACTAAGTACTTCGGAAGCGTATTTTCAGTACAAATTAAGTCTGCGTCCGCAAGACATGGTTGTTGGACAAAATTACATCATCGACAAAGTTCCCGGACAGGGCGAATTGGTTGATGGCAAAGCTGTCGATGTTACCTGGTATCAATTTCGTGTACCGATTCGTAGTTTCACTAATAAAGTCGGATCAATCAGTGATTTCCGTTCGATTCGTTTTATGCGAATGTTTTTTCATGATTGGCAAGAGCAAGTGGTGGTTCGTATGGCTCGACTTGAACTTGTACGTGCAGAATGGCGTCGTTTCGAATACAGTTTGAAAGAACCCGGCTTATATATCGGTAATGATTTAAACACCCAGTTTCAAGTATCAACGGTTAATATTGAGGAAAATGGAGATAAAACCCCAGTAAACTATGTACTTCCTCCACAAATTCGTCGTGAAGTTGATGTTACAACTACCAATTTGCAACAGCTCAATGAGCAATCGCTTCAAATGCGCGTATGTAATTTGGAAGATGGTGATGCACGCGCTGTATTCAAAAACACCAATATGGATATACGTCCGTATCGCAGAATCCGCATGGAGATTCATGCCGAATCGATGAATAATAATCAATGGCCAGACAATCAGTTAACCGCATTTATTCGATTAGGGACCGATTTCGTAAGTAATTACTACGAATATGAAATTCCATTAAAGCGTTGTGCTGATGGCACAACGAACCCCGAGGACATTTGGAACAACAGTTTTGATTTCTTGTTGGAATCTTTAACCAATGCTAAGATTGAACGGAACACCCAGCTATTAAGCAATCCCAATGTAAAATACAACATTCCGTTTTATGTACAAGACCCAAACCTGCCGGAAAACCGCATTACTGTAGTTGGTGTTCCACAGATTTCGGGAGTTAAAACAATGATGATTGGGATACGTAATCCTCAAAACGACGAAATAAATCCATGGCCAGATGATGGATCTGTTGGCTGCGCAGAGATTTGGTTCAATGAGCTTCGCGTTTCCGATTATTTCGAGACTGGAGGATGGGCTGCTAACGCACGTGTAACTGCAAAGCTTGCTGACCTAGGTACTGTTGCATTGGCTGGCAGTAGGACTACTTTTGGATTTGGGAGCATTGAGAAAAAACCGGCTGACAGAGCACGTGCCAATACGACAACCTATAGCTTAATTAGCAATTTGGAATTAGGAAAATTCTTTCCAAAAACTTGGAATTTATCAGTTCCACTTTATTGGGAATTGGGTGAAAATATCAGCAACCCACAATTCAACCCATTGGATGCCGATGTGAAATTTCAACGCGCATTAGATTATCAACCAAGTGCAGGAGCGCGCGATTCACTTAAACAACTTTCGCAGGTATACTCAAAGAGGAGAAGCATTAACTTTACAAATGTTCGCAAAAACAAAGGGCAAGGCGCTACCAAATCGCATTTCTACGATGTTGAGAATTTAGATTTTACTTATGCCTTTTCAGATAATTTCCAACGATCGCCACAGGTTGAATTTAATTATACCAAGAATATCGACGTTGGTTTAGGATATACCTTTGCACCACAAGTAAAAACGTGGGAACCATTTAAAAAGGCGAAGATTTTCGAGAAAACGAAAGCATTTGATTTAATTAAAGATTTCAATATTGGACTTACTCCTTCCCGATTGGCATTTCGTTCGGACATTGCGCGGGATTTCAATTCCCAAAAACTTCGAAACACATCCGATATCGCATTGCTGAAAATAGACACTACCTATTTTAAATCATTTACGTGGAATCGGGTGTATGACATCAAATTCCCGTTAACTAAATCAATACAACTTGATTTCATGGCCACAAACCAGAGTCGTGTGGATGAAGAACTGGGAGAAATCAACACCGATTCTAAAAGAGATTCTGTTATCCGAAACCTCAGAAATGGAGGACGAAATACCAATTATCAGCATACATTTAATGCTGCATACACTATACCATTTTCGAAAATGCCAATCTTGAATTGGGTTTCAGGAAATGTGGCGTATGGATCAACTTACTCATGGGTTGCAGCTCCATTGGTTCGCGATACATTGAACGTTAATAGTTTCGCCGAAAATCCATTCGGGAATACCATTGCCAATTCCAATAGCATCAACATAAGTGGTCAAGCAAATCTTACTCAGCTTTACAACAAAGTTCCATATCTTAAAAAAGTAAATCAGAAGAAACCCAAAAGCGCAAAAGATAAAAAGCCAAAGAAAAAACCAATAGACCCGAAAGATCCAAAGGCTAAGAAAGATTCAACCGAAAAGAAAGAGACAAAATTCGACATTGTTCTTCAAAATGCAGCGAAATTCTTGATGATGTTGAAGAATGTATCTGCTACTTACGCCGAAACCAATGGAACTGGATTACCCGGATTTGTGAATTCGAGCAAGTACGTTGGGCGCGATTGGAAAAGTGGTACACCAACAACCGGATTTTTATTTGGAAGTCAGGAAGATATTAGAGGATTGATGGTTGAGCGAGGAGCTTTAACACGCGATACCACATTCAACAATGCGTTTACCAAAACGCTTTCTCAAAATCTCACTTGGAATGCAACTGTAGAACCTATACCTGGTTTGCGCATAACCATCAATGGAAATAGAACATATTCCGAAAATTTCAGTACTATTTATAAGTATAATGAGAATACAAACCAGTTCCAAGAAATTAGCTCATTAAAAACAGGAACGTTTAGTATGTCGACCAATACCTGGGGAACGGCTTTTGAGAAACAGGATAATGATTTACATAGTTCGCAGAATTTCCAACGCTTCCTAGATAACCGAAATGCAATTGCAACTCGACTTTCTTCAAATCCAATTAATCCTGCAAACAATTACCCAACTGGATTTGGAAGTACGCAGCAAGATGTTTTGTTGTATTCTTTCATGGCGACATACATGGGAAATGATCCAACGCGACAAGATTTAACACTCTTCCCTAAAATTCCGAAACCCAACTGGCGTATATCATACGATGGTTTGAGTAAGCTCGAATTCTTCAAAAAATACTTCAAGACAATTTCCTTGAGTCATTCGTATCGTTCAACATTCAACATTGGTTCATTTACAACGAACTTATTGGCACTTCAAGATCCTAATTCGATTGATCAAACCGGCAATATTATTCCCCAATTAAGCATTTTGATGGCATCTATTTCTGAACAATTTGGTCCGATGTTAAATGTGGATATGACTTGGAAAAATAGTTTAATTACAAAGTTTGAGGCGCGTAAAACCCGTGATTTATCAATAAGCCTTCAGAATTCGCAGATTACCGAAGTGAACGGAAAAGAATTCACCATTGGATCGGGCTATATTTTCAATAATGTAGAACTTCCGTTTAAATTGATGGGCTCGAATAAGAAAATAAAAAGCGATTTAAATTTTAGATGCGATGTAACCATTCGAACAAATAAAACTGTTGTTCGAAAAATACCAATCGAAGGAGAAACCATTTTCGACCCTATTCTTTCTGCTGGACAGCAGAATATCACTATTAAAGCAACTGCCGATTACGTAATAAATCAGAAGTTTACAATCCGACTTTTCTTCGACCGTACATCCAATAAACCTTTTATATCCAATCAATTTCCGAACTCCAATACCAGTTTTGGCTTGAGTCTTCGGTTTACACTTAACCAATAAAACAAACGGATTATATAGGCAGTATTTCTTTGAGAATTTGCACCTTGCCCACAAATCACGTAGGTTTGAAACAAAATTAAAAATCATGAATTTTCCAGAAAATCTTCTTTACACCAAAGATCACGAATGGGTTCGCATTGAAGGCG
>CANHQC010000222.1 GCA_947462695.1 Flavobacteriales bacterium
AGAAGTATCGAGCCTACCACTACTAAATTTAGAAAAAACGCTCAACTTACTTCATCAAATTCAATATCTCCCATAGGAATAATAAACAATAATTTAATGATAGGTGGGGCAAATAATAGCCAGTTCTATAATGGAGAAATGCCGGAGTATATTTTCTATAATCGGGTATTAAATTCTTTAGAGCAAAATTTGGTGGAGAAGTACATTATGGATAAATATGCGGAACCAGTTAATCTAGGAGCAGATATCACACCGTTCTATCAAAACAATGGAGGCTGTGTCAATGAAACCATTACAGTATCAAGTATGTATACCAACTATTTATGGAGTTCAGGAGCAACGACTCAGAGCATTCAAGTAACTCAACCAGGAAGTTATTGGGTGCAAACAACTGATATTTTTGGTAGAATCTCGAGAGATACACTGGTGGTGAATCATCCAAAAATGAATATATTCAGTTTTCAAGATACTATGTTGTGTTTCAATGAACAATATACCATTACCCCAACTATTCCATCAGATTTGTCCTTAGTAAAATGGAACAATTGCAACCCAAACATTGAAAATGAGATCAAACCAGGCAATGCCTATTTTATTGAGATGGTTAACAGTCAGGGTTGCTTGGTTAAGTCTAACGTATTTAAAGTTTCAGTAGATTCATCCTTATATAACCTTTCCCTCGGCGCAGACACCTTACTTTGCTCAGGCAACAACATCCAACTGCAAAACCACCCTTCGGGAATTACAAACTATTCTTGGAACACAGGTGACACACAAGCCATGCAAACAGTTGATACCTCTGGCTTTTACATCTTAGAAGTCACCAATACCAACAACTGCCAAAACCGAGATACCATCGAGGTAACGGTAATCGGCACTTCTCCTACCTTGCAATTTGCCTTTTCAGATACCTTGTGCCAGTTTTCATCGGGTAGTTATTTAGATACTAGTTTTGTGCCAAATGGCAACGGCAACATCAGTTCTAAAACTTGGTTTATCAGCAATGGTGATACACTCACGGATAGCTCTGGATCGTTCAGTATAGATACTTCGGGAGTGTTCAACGTTACCTTACTCGTACAAACCCAAGAAGGCTGTAGCAGCAGTAACACATTTCCCTTGGTCGTTCACCCCAAACCAATTTTATCCTTTTCAACGGAAAAATTCTGCCCTTATGATGCGGTTGTGTTCACTTCATTTAACTCTCAACTCTCATCTTTGAGTTCTCAAATTTGGTCCTTCGATGACAACGCCACAAGCACTTCTCCCAACCCAACGCACGTATTCGGAACCACAGGCACCTACAACGTTTCCCTCCAAGCCCAAGACATCAACGGTTGCCGCGATACAGTAGTTCAATCAGTGTACATCCAACCAGCACCGGTAGCAGATTTTTCGTTTACCAATTCCTGTGAAAAAAGCGAGGTGAACTTTATTAATAATAGCAATATAGCTGATACTTTCTCCTTGGTTACTAATCAATGGTCATACGGAGATGGCACACAAGCAACTAACCCAAGTTTTCAAAAAGTATATCAGGAATTTGGAGATTATGATGTACAATTGGTAGTAACTGCCAACAACGGTTGCCAAGATACGCTTTCGCAAACCATCACCATTCATCCGAAACCAATTTTAGGTTGGCAAGTAGGCCCTGCCTGCAAAAACACCTGGACAACTTTTGAGAACCAAAGTACCATTCCATTGGGTAACATCGCTCAAACAGATTGGTTGGTTAACCTACAATATCCGCTGGAAGGAACAGGTTCAGCATACAAGTTTGTCACCACGGGTGTTCAATACTTGAACTTAACTTCTACCTCCGATCAAGGTTGTACCACCGATACACTCATTATTGTCAACGTTCAACCGGAGATCAATGCGGCATATACCGTATTTCCAACAACGGTTGTGGCAGGTGTACCAGTAATTTTTACCAATACCAGTTTAGGGGGGACACAATTTGAATGGAACCTTGGCAACGGAAACGTCATTCAAACACCGGTTTTAGAGCCTGTTGAAGCAACGGGGTTTGCTTCCTCCTTCATTGGAGATAGTATCTTAACTTACCTTGCCATTCAAAACGCTATTGGTTGCAAAGACACCGCTTACCAATACGTAAAAGTTAACGAGCCACGCATCGATTTGGCAATTAATCAACTTTTTGTGCAAGATATCAACGGTTTCTATAAAGTAGGTGTGGAGCTTCGCAACTTGGGCTTTGTGGAAATCACTCAAACTGATTTGTTGTTGAAATTGTATAATTCCTCCCCAATCCTCGAAACTGAAACAGAATCCTTGGCGCCAGGTGAAAGCAGAATTTATTTATTCAATGCTAATCCATCGGCCTTCGTTTCCACCCAAGACAACGAAATCAGCTATTTGTGTGTGGAAGCTACATCCTACAACGATTACCAACTCATCGAAAAAGAATTGAGCAACAACATCTCCTGCCTCAACACAGAAGGTGGAAACTTCGTATTATTACCCATTTTCCCCAATCCAACCAACGATGACATTACCTATACGCTCATAGTTTCTGAAGAATCTACAATTTCTGCGTCCTTAACGGACGAAACCGGTCTCATCGTGCAATCCAGTACCGAGCTTTACGCTTCCGGTCACCACACGCCAACTCTTTCCATGCGCAATCTCAACGCCGGCGTGTATTATTTCCAAATAACAGATGGAGTCACTTCCAAAACAGTGAAGGTTTTAAAGAATTAGGTTTCTTACTTTTTTGCCATAGCAGAAAAAAGTAAGGCACCACGAAGTAGCAGCGCAGCTAAAAACTGCATTTCAACTTTCATAAGGCGTTTCCTTCGGAACACTTGTTTTTTCCTTTCGTGCTTTGGTTCTGTTGCTCCAACTTACGTCTCCGCGAACCGCAACTGCAGTCAAAACTGCGTTAACGCTGTATGAAAGTTGCGTTACATGCACCTTTGTTCTTCACTAATCAAAGTAAAAATAAATTCCATTCCCACAATCCCTCGCGCATTGGAAAAATAACTTGGGACCCACTTGGTGAAGAATCGTAGAAATTTTAAACTGTTTGAGGTGAAGCTTACCGAAGCGAGTTTTTAAAATTTCAGATTCGAGCCTAAGAAGGGTAAGTGATTTTTCCTAGCGCTAGACCTTTTTGGTTCATTTTTGGGGCAATGCCAAAAAGAACACAATCAAAATTATTTTCTTTCTTACTTTTTTTGCCGAAGCAGAAAAAAAGTAACCACCACGAAGTAGCAGCGAAGCTAAAAAACTGCTTTTTTCAACTTTCATAAAGCGTTTCCTTCGGAACACTTAGTCTTATCGCTGAGTGCTTATGTCCCATTATTCCGACTTCACCTCCATGGACAGCATCTTCGCGATGACTTTCGTTAACGCTGTATGAAAGTTGGGTGGGAACGATGCTATTTCTTTTCAGACGAAGTAAAATTAAGTTTCTCCACCTCGAGGGGAGATTAAGAGGGGTGACAGTCAAAAATAAATTCAATTCCTACAATCCCTGCGCATTGGAAAAATAACTTGGGAACCTCTCAGTTAAGAATCGTATAATGTGTAAGCTCCCCCCTATTCTATAAATATCCTTTAAAAACTAAATTCTGATTTAATAATTCACTGATTTCCGTTGGTTCCTCTTCAAATATTCCAAATACACTTGAACCACTTCCCGACATAGCAGCATATTTCGCACCTTGATCATATAAAGCCTGTTTTAAAACTGCAATACTTGGATGATTAATGAAAATGTGGTTTTCAAATTGATTTTTCAGATTCAAATTCCAACTTTCGATCGGAGACGTTAGTACTTGCTCTAATTGTTCTTCGGGTAATCTCGGTGTAACTCCATCATACGCTTCTTTTGTTCCAACATGAATCCCTGGATTCAAAAGAACTAAATATTTACCCTTCATTACTAAATCAATTTCAGTCAAAACCTCTCCCCTTCCCCGAGCCAGTTGTGGTTTATTTTGAATGAAAAATGGACAATCACTACCAAGATGTGATGCAATATTTTCTAATTCCTGCGATGAAATTTTAAGATTAAACAACTCATTTAATCCCTTCAAAACATAGGCTGCATCTGAAGATCCACCACCCAACCCTGCTCCCATTGGAATTTGTTTTCTTAAATGAATACGAACATTC
>CANHQC010000223.1 GCA_947462695.1 Flavobacteriales bacterium
ATGAGTCGCCGTTTCGGACTTAAGTTTATTCTGATCATCGCAGCAACGGTTGTCATCTATTTACTATTGGATTACATGGTTGAATTCATGGACATGAAAAAAGAAATGATGTACATCGTTATGGGAATGATGGTGATATTCATTCTTGCCTATATCTATTACATGCTCGTGCACGGAAAAAGTCAAACAGCTTTGAAAGAATCAAACATGTACAAGCGACTGCAGTTACTGTCGTCAGCGGCGTTTTCACTTGGACACGGTGGAGCTGATTCACAAAAAGTAATGGGAATTATTTGTGCTGCGCTAATGGTGTATGGTAACTTGCAACGCGAACAACATACTGAAGATAAAATTGATCCGAATTTCCGAATTTCTGAAGTCATGCAAATTGAGCACGAAAATGAAGAAGGGAAGAAAGATAAATTCAAACCTGAATTTGGCGAAATGAATGGAATTTCATTTTACGCGGCTGGTGACGATATTATTGACATGAAAACGCAAGAAGTTATCTTTCATGAAGAAAAATTAAACAGCTCTTACTCGCAATCGGCTCAATTCAGCTCATTCAGCAAAGCGGATGACTCACTTGAAAAGCTCCATATTTACACCAAAGGAAATGCCATTTACGATTCAGAGACGAAAGAACTCATCTTCACAAAGAAAGAATTGAATCCAACTTATTCAAAAGCGGGTATGTTCATTTCTGCTGTTAAAGGTGCTGAATTGAAAGAAGGGTACAAAATCAAAACTAAAGTAAACGCGGAAACCATGCCGTTTTGGATTTCATTCGGCTGTTACTTAATGATCGGTATAGGAACGCTTTTCGGCGGATGGAAAATCGTAAAAACAATGGGGACCAAAATCACGAAGGTAACACCACTCGAAGGTGTTTGTGCTGAGACAGCAGGTGCACTTACCTTATTTACTGTGAGTCAAATGGGAATTCCAGTTTCTACGACACACACCATTACAGGTTCAATTATCGGTGTCGGCGCAACAAAACGCTTAAGTGCTGTTCGCTGGGGAGTAACGATCAACTTACTTTGGGCATGGATTTTAACCATTCCAGTTAGTGGATTGTTAGCTGCTTTATTCTACTTCTTGATACTCATGTTCAAATAAACAGAACATCACGTTTATACGAAGGGTTGGCTGCAAGGTCAGCCCTTTTTTGGTTTATCGTTTATTTTTGAAAAACAGTTGGATCAATTCCGCACACTCTTTTTCTAGCACACCATTTGTCACCACTGTTTTGGGATGATAGAGTTGCTGCTGAAACCGACCCGCCCCTCGCTTTTCATCCCGCGTTCCAAAAACCACTTTATCCAATTGTGACCAATACAACGCTCCCGCGCACATTACACATGGCTCTAAGGTAACGTACAAGGTACACCCGGAAAGGTACTTCCCACCTAAATATTCTGCGGCGGCTGTAATTGCTTGCATTTCGGCATGTGCAGTGACGTCGTGAAGGCGCTCTGTCAAGTTGTGTGCACGTGCAATAATCTGGTTGTTGGCAACAACTACCGCGCCTACAGGAACCTCATCCGCTTCAACTGCTTTCATCGCCTCCTGAAGCGCTTGGCGCATGAAATACTCGTCGTTAAATGGTGTAATCATAGTGCCAAATTAGTCGTTTTTTGTAGTAATTAAGTCCGATAAACACCGAATATTGGATAACTTATTTCACCTAAACATCCGTTCCACTTTTGAGCGCCTATCTTTACACAAAAAAACGTGAAACTTCCACCAGCATTATCTCCAGGCGATTTAGTTTACATTACCGCTCCGGCCAAATGTATTGATGAATCAGCGGTAGAAACAGCTGCAAACTGGTTAAAGCAAAACGGTTTATCGGTTCGTATTAGTCCACATTGCACAGGAAATCACAACTATTTTTCAGGTACAGATGAAGAACGGCTGATGGACATGCAAACAGCACTGGATAATCCAGAAATAAAAGCAATCTGGTGCGCAAGAGGCGGATACGGTTCCGTTCGCATTATTGATCAGCTAAACTGGGAAGTCTTTGATCACAACCCCAAATGGGTTATCGGATTTAGTGACATTACCGTGTTTCACCAACGACTTCAGCAAAACGGTATTGCCAGTATTCACGGAACAATGCCGTTGAATGTAGCAGAAAACACCAAGGAATCGCTTGATTCACTCATGAATGCAATGACCGGAAATCCAAGCTCGATGGAAGGACAAGCAAGCGATTGGAACATCAACGGAACCGCAATTGGTCACGTCATCGGCGGAAACTTAAGCATCGTCTGCAGCTTGATCGGAACAAATGATCAGCCCGATTATTCCGGATCGATTCTGTTTATTGAAGACCTCGCTGAACACCTCTACCACGTCGACCGCATGTTCTATTCATTAAAAAAATCCGGTATACTGAAACAACTTGTTGGAGCAGTTATCGGTGGAATGACCGACATGAAAGACACCAATCCACCTTTTGGATTATCACTAGAGGAAATTATCTGCCACCACCTTGCACCATTGAATATTCCGGTTGCTTTTGATTTACCTTCAGGACACATCAACGACAATCAAGCCATAGTACTCGGAGGAAAGTATACCCTATCCGTTTCAGAAACAGGAAGTAAGCTCTCTTTTGACGTCACTAAAACCGCATAAACAGGTGGTTGCGTATAATGAATCTAAATAAGAACTAACAACCGCGTGGATTGTTCTAACTATTAAATTTGCCGTACATTTTAGTAACCAGAATAAAAAAATATGAGTAACTCAGCGATTTTATCCTCATCAATTGCCAAAAAATACTGGATGGCATTGACCGGTTTGTTTCTCTGCTTATTCCTTGTTGGACACTTGCTAGGCAACTTGCAATTGGTGTTCATCACCGGAGAAGAAGGAAAACGTGCATTCAACGAATATGCCTATTTCATGACGCACAATCCATTGATCAAAGTCATGTCTTACGTGACATACTTGTCCATTCTTTTTCACGCAATCGATGGAATCTTATTGACAATTCAAAACAAAAAGGCTCGTCCTATTAACTACGCGTACAACAATCCATCTGCAAATTCATCGACTGCCGCACGACAAATGGCTGTCTTGGGTTCTGCTATTTTAATTTTTATTGTCATTCACATGGCGAATTTCTGGTGGAAAATGAAGTACTCATCGACACCAATGCCCCTGCATAAAGTGTTTGTGATGGAGCCTCAGAGTAAAAAAGAACAGGCCCTTTATTTGACACACACAAACAATTTCTTTCCTGTAACTGCTTTTGAAAACAGCCCAATGGGACAAGCACAAATGGTGGTTAAAAATGGAACTGAATTCTACAGCAAAGAAGTCAACATTAAAATGGGCGATGGATATAAAGACCTTCATTCACTTGTCCTTGCCTTTTTTGGACACGACAAATCAAAAGAAGGATTTGGAGCAAATGGTAATGCACTTATCGCAGTAATACTTTATGTTTTGGCCATGGCGGTATTGTCTTTCCACTTAATGCATGGTTTCGCTTCTGCATTCCAATCATTAGGTGTGAATAATCCCAAATTTACTCCTGCAATTAAATGGTTGGGCAAAGCATTTTCAATCGTCGTTCCTGCAGCATTTGCGCTTATTCCTGTTTACTTGTTTTTGACTAAATAGCATTAAAATAATCGAAGTATGTCGAATTTAGACTCTAAAATACCAGAAGGACACATTTCACAGAAATGGACCGACTATAAAAACAACCTGAAGTTAGTTGCACCGAATAACCGCCCAAAAATTGACATTATTGTGGTTGGAACAGGTCTAGCTGGAGCATCTGCAGCCGCTTCACTTGGTGAAATGGGATACAATGTGAAAGCATTTTGTTTCCAGGACTCACCACGTCGTGCGCACTCCATTGCCGCACAAGGTGGTATAAACGCCGCTAAAAACTACCAAAACGACGGTGACAGCATTTACCGATTGTTTTACGATACGATCAAAGGAGGTGATTACCGCGCTCGTGAAGCGAACGTTCACCGTTTAGCTGAGGTATCTGGAAACATTATTGATCAATGCGTGGCGCAAGGCGTTCCATTTGCCCGCGAATACGGTGGATTATTAGATAACCGGTCATTTGGAGGAACGCAAGTTCAGCGTACATTCTATGCGGCTG
>CANHQC010000224.1 GCA_947462695.1 Flavobacteriales bacterium
ATAGTGAACTTCCATTCATTTAAAAAGCTGCCTGAGTGCAGCTTTTTTTTGCAATCAGTTAATCGAATAGTGTTACTCATTGCATTGACATTTCATTGTTCATTTTCAAACGCACAATTCATTGGTGACTCCATTATTGACAATTGGCATCAATCTGCAACCCTTGCGGATCTCGATCGTTACTTCAATGCCGTGCATGATAACTTTGTCTTTTTAGGGACAGCTCCCGGAGAAAGATGGTCAAAAAGTGAATTTTATACATTCTCAAAGCCCTATTTCGATAAGGGAAAGGCATGGGATTTCAAGCCGTCAAATAGGAGATGGAATTTCTCTGAAGACTCAACTGTGGCGTGGTTCGATGAGGATCTGGATACCTGGATGCGCGGTTGTAGAGGTTCCGGTATTCTTATGTACAAAGAGAATCAATGGAAAATAAGTTACTATAACCTCACCGTACTTATTGAGAACGAGAAAATCAAATCATTCATTGAATTAAGGGATAGGAAGTAAAGAACTATCCGTTCACCTTCGCGTGGTCAGCTAAAAATTGCTGCAAACCAATATCGGTTAAAGGATGATTTGCAAGGGCTTTGATTGCACTTAATGGCCCAGTCATAACATCCGCACCAATCTCTGCACACTCAATAATATGCATAGGATGACGAACTGATGCAGCTAAAATTTCTGTTTCGAATCCATAATTATCAAAAATCAATCTGATTTGCTGAATTAGCCCGGTACCACTAGTTGAGACGTCGTCAAGCCTTCCTAGAAATGGAGAAATATACGTAGCTCCTGCTTTTGCGGCCAATAATGCTTGTCCTGCAGAAAAAATTAAGGTACAATTCGTGCGTATTCCTTTTTTTGAAAAGTACTTTATTGCTTTTATCCCTTCTAGGATCATAGGGATTTTTACTACAATATTCGAATGAAGCGCAGCCAATGCTTCACCTTCTCTCACCATACCCTCGAAATCTGTGGCGATAACCTCTGCGCTTACCGGACCATCGACAATTTCACAAATGGTCAAGTAATG
Source organism: Flavobacteriales bacterium (assembly GCA_947462695.1). Lineage (GTDB taxonomy): Bacteria > Bacteroidota > Bacteroidia > Flavobacteriales_D > Crocinitomicaceae > M0103. The sequence goes on from CANHQC010000224.1 coordinate 1,037, forward strand.
TTTCATTACCGCGTCGTATCCGGCGATTCCTTCTTTTGCCATTAAAGATGGATTGGTTGTGACGCCATCAAGAATACCAAGAGAATAGGCTTCTTTAATATCAGAAAGATTTGCTGTGTCAATAAAGAACTTCATGAACTGATTTTTTACAAAAGTATTCCGAGATGATTAATCGATACGCAATAATGAGAGATTTTTATCCACGAAGTATGAACAAAAAAAGAGGGGTAAGCTACTCATATCGCACCGCTACAACCTCATACCTTTGCTACGTTCCCGTCCTGGAGGATTAAGAGGGAGCTGGTCGTACAAGACTTACCCCAAGACAAAGTTAATTAGAATTCTCGTTTATGCTTTAATAAAAAGGCTAAAAACAGCTAAACGGGTTTATTTTTAACTCAACGCACTGTATTTATAAGTGCATAAAGTCTTTCTTAGCGAGCAGTTCATCCTGACTCTCACGGTATTCAGGATCATCCACACAACAATCAACCGGACATACTGCAGCGCATTGAGGTTCATCATGAAACCCAACACACTCCGTGCATTTATCATGTACAATATAATATACATCCATATTTACCGGTTCAAAACTGTTGTTTGAATCTATTGTTTCACCATCAAGAGTTGTAATCATTCCTTTTAAAGAGGTGCCATCTGTGTATTTCCACTCCGCTCCACCTTCATAAATGGCATTATTTGGACATTCTGGTTCACAAGCACCACAATTGATACACTCATCGGTTATCATTATTGCCATAAGTTCAAATTTTAATTGTGCAAATATAGAACGAAGTCCGAATTGAATTGTTCATTTTACAAAAGAAATTACCTGTTTTAGATCCACAAGAAGAATGTATTTTTGCACTATGAATCGCAAAGAATGTATTTCTTCACTTGCTCAATTAGGCAAAATAATTAAAAGTATTGCTGAACAACAGCCATGGACTGGTCATGAATTAGGTGTTACACTACCTGAGTACGACGAATTAGTGAAGGTTGTAAATCAACAACCTGTTCTGAATCCCTGGTTTACGAAAGAAAATGTCCTTAAATCCATGTATGAATGGAGTAATTCGCTAACCGAGGAAAAACTAAGTGAATTTTGTGCTGAGTACTTGTTTTCTCAACAACCCAAAAATATTTTGCTTGTCATGGCGGGCAATATTCCGTTGGTTGGATTTCATGATGTAATTTGTGTTCTATTATCAGGAAACCGAGCGCTCTGTAAATTGAGTTCTGATGACAAAACACTTTTGCCAGCAATGACAAAATTGCTAACTATTCTAAACCCAGACTTTGAAGGCAGCATTTCATTTCTAACAGGACCTGTAACTCAAATTGATGCGGTTATTGCAACCGGTTCGGATAATTCCTCCCTTCATTTTGAGCAGTACTTTGGTAAATACCCTCATTTATTTCGGAAAAATAGAACTTCTCTAGCTGTAATTACAGGAGATGAAAATGAGGCTGAACTTGAAGCATTGGGTAAAGACATGTTTGAGTATTTTGGTAAGGGTTGTAGAAATGTGACGCATTTATTATTGCCTGCTGGATATGATGTAAACAGAATCATTGCCAATCTAACAGGTTATGGAAATAGTATTAATCACAATAAATACGCAAATAACTACGATTACAATAGGGCTATATTTCTCATGAATAAAGTAACGTTTCTAGATAATAATTTTGCCTTATTCAGGGAGTCAGATTCCATACATAGCCCACTTTCAGTTATTCATTATCAGTTCTATTCTATTCCCGAAGAAATAGAATTATTCTTAAAAGATAATTATGATTCAATCCAATTAGTTGTTGGAAAGGATTATGTTCCATTTGGTCATGCTCAGTGTCCTAAACTTGACGATTTTGCCGATAATTTAAATACATTGTCTTTTTTGAATTCACTTAATTGACAAAGAATACCAATTAATCAGCGTAAAGAACAGTTAAAACAATAATGCTATAATTCATTTTAAAAAGACGGAGGTTTAGTTGAACGATAAAAAGTGTTGCGTGTACTTTTTGTCATTGTTTAACCTTTAAATCTTTTGTCATGACAGCAGTTATTGTAATTATCGCCCTTGTCGCATTTATTTCATTGTTGGATTATGGTTTGTTTCAACGATGGCAAATGTCAACATCCCCAGTCCGAAATGAGGTTGTTTTCGAAAAACGAAACCGTGAATATGGCGCATACGCCATACGGAATGAATACGACAAAAACCTTCTTAAAATAATGGTTCTTTTACTCGCATTATTCATCACAGTTTTCGGAGTTTATTCTTTTTTCAAGACTATGCCTGTTGAAATGTTAAAGCCATCGCTTCAAACAAATAGTACAATTATTAATACGAGTACTATGGAACCAAAAAAAGAGTTGCCCGAAAAACAAAATCAACAACAAAAGCAAACGTCTAGTCAATCCAATTCAGCCAATACCGAACCTATCGTTCAGGACAAACAAATCGTGCAGCAGATCACGTTGATTGATAGTTCATCAGTGGGATCAGGTAAACCAGGTGTCGGAGATCCGTTTGGTAATGGAGAACAACAAGGGGGTGGGCAGGCTGGTACTGGAACAGGAACAGGAACTGGAACAGGTTTGCCAGTGGGAACAACAGAAAAACCTCCTGTGGATATTGTAGATGTAGAGGCACAGTTTCCTGGTGGTTACCTCCGAATGATGGAATATATTCAAGGTCATTTAGTATATCCTCAAATTGGTATAGAAATAGGTGCTCAAGGAAAATGTTATGTGAAGTTTGTGGTTGATGCGAATGGAACAATCAGTAACGTCAAGGTTGTTAGGGGAGTGCCAAACTGTCCAGAATGTGATAAAGAAGCTGTCCGTGTTGTGAAATCAATGCCTGCATGGGTCCCAGGGAAAATTCAAGGTGATGCGGTAAGTTCGTTTTTCATGTTGCCTATTATTTTTGCGCTGGAGTGATTTTCTTTTAATCAATAAATGATACATCTAACACAATTCAGGTTGTAACTTGATAACTATTTTAACTTGTTAATAAAAACCTAACATTTCAAGAATTGATGTATTAAATCTTTTTTGTTATGTTTGAGCCCTAAATCAAAT
>CANHQC010000225.1 GCA_947462695.1 Flavobacteriales bacterium
CTAGGCCAAAAGATTCGTCCAAAAGAAATTTTATTATCTGCCATGATAGAAATTTTGAACAAAGATAAGCGAATGAGAAAGCTTTTATTACGATTTTATACAGAAGGCGAATACAATTTGTTAAATGGTTAGTTTCTTGGTTAAATAAGCCTTTATGAATTGGTCAATTTTAAGAAACTCAGTATATTTCGCATCTAAACAGGAACTGTACTATGAAATTATTTAGTTTACTCTGCGCATTTTGTTGCGTAGCTCAGATTTGGTCTCAAGATTACTCAAGGGTAAAGATCAATACAAATGCAGCAGGACTGGGACAATTAGCCCAACTTGGTGTAGCTGTTGACCATGGTACTTACAAACAAAACACGTTTTTCATATCTGATTTTTCGAAAGAAGAAATTGCCATTATGGAAGAAAATGGGTTTGATTTTGAAATACTTATAAAAGATGTAGAAAAGTACTACGAGGAACATGCGAATGATCCGTCTGGTTTGACTAAAAATGTGTCATGTGGTTCAGCATCTGGAGGGATACAAACCCCGACGAATTTTAACAATGGGACAATGGGGGGCTACCTCAAATACAACGAAATGTTAGCGGAGTTGGATGCAATGGTAGCGCAATACCCTAATTTGATAACTGTCAAGGCTCCAATTTCTACTTTTTTGACCCATCAGAATAGACCAATTTATTTCGTTAAAATTTCTGATAATCCATCACAGGAGGAATCAACTGAACCGAAAGTACTCTACACTGCGATTCATCATGCACGTGAACCGATGAGCCTCATGGAAACTATTTTTTATATGTGGTATTTATTGGAGAATTATTCTTCTGATGAAGAAATTCAATACTTAGTAAATAACCTACAGCTCTATTTTGTTCCATGCATCAATCCAGATGGATATGTGCAAAACGAAACAACCAATCCGAACGGAGGAGGAATGTGGCGAAAAAACAGACGAAATAATGGAGGTTCTTTTGGAGTCGATTTGAATCGCAATTATTCTTATGGATGGGGAACTACAGGCACAAGTACTAACCCCACTTCCGATACCTATTGCGGTCCTTCTGCCTTTTCAGAACCTGAAACCCAAGCGATGCGATGGTTAGTCCAGAATAATAATTTTGAAACAGCTTTCAACGCGCATACTTACGCGGAGGAAATTCTCTTTCCAATTGGAACGACAAATGCAGAGTTTGCCGATCACCACAATTACTTTCAAGCAGAAACAAATCACATGGTCCAGTTCAATGGCTACACTGCACAAAAAAGTTCGGGATTATATCCGGCATCGGGTGATTCAGACGATTATATGTATAAGGTTGATATTGGAGTTGGACAAAAGGATACGATTTTCGCGCATACTCCTGAAGTTGGAACGGCATTTTGGCAACCCGCCAGTGAAATTGATGCGACATGTAAAGAAATGCTTTTCCCGAATTTAGTACTCGCACACATAGCTAGGAAGTATGTGTTGGTTAATGATACTGATCCAAGTAATATCGCTTCGCTAACGGGTAATTTCAATCATTCTGCATACAGATTAGGTCGAGAAAATGGTCCAGTAACAGTATCTATTCAACCATTATTGAATATTGCCAGTGTTGGCGCTCCTGTAAATCACAATCTCGCAACAATGCAAACAGCGAACGGGTCAATTTCGTTTACGCTTAGTCCTTCAATTCAAGTGGGGGATGAGATAAAATATATTCTAAAGACAGATAATGGATTATGGGTGAAAAAAGATACTGTCACCAAAATATTTGGAGTTTACACACTCCAAGCTTCGGAAGATGCAACTTCTGGTGCTAACTGGGTTTCAAGTGCCACTTGGAATACTACAACAGCTACATTTGTTTCACCAAGCAAGTCGTTTACCGATTCTCCTACAGGTAATTATTCGAACAATGCGAATAAAACATACACATACATTCCTTCCATTAATTTAACGAATGCGATTGCCGCCAAGATAAGTTACTATGCGAAGTGGAACATCGAAGCTGATTATGATTGTGTTCAATTTCAAGTATCCACTGATAACGGAGCTACTTGGACGTCTCAGTGCACCAATTATACTGTTCCTGGTACTAGTGCTGACGGAAGTGCACAGCCAAATAATATACCGGTTTATGAAGGTGTCCAAACAAGTTGGGTATTGGACGAAGTGAACTTAAGTGATTACCTCGGTCAACTTATTAAAGTTCGTTTCTTAATTCGATCAGACGGTGGAGTCTCCGCAGATGGATTTTATTTTGATGATTTTAAAATATTTTATAACGAACAAGGACCAGCGGTTTCACCAACAGCTTCCTTCACTTCTTCAGTAACAACGGTTTGCGCCGGTTCAACGGTTTCGTTCACAGATTTTTCTTCAGGAATACCAACTAGTTGGTCATGGAATTTTGGAGATAATAGTGCTTTAGGTACAGATCAAAACCCCACACACATTTATTCAAACCCTGGAACTTATCAAGTTACCTTAGTTGTGAATAATTCGGCTGGTTCCGATTCATTCACATTGAGTGCACCAATCACCGTTTTACCAAATCCATCCGTTTCATTGAGTGTTGACGATCCAAATCAAGTGATTTGTATACAAAATGGGCCTGTAAATTTAACCACATCACCAGGCAATACAACATTAACAGGTAACGGAGTTGTAGGTGCACAATTTGACCCAACTATTGCGGGAATTGGCCAACATGTCGTTACAGCAACTTTTACAGATGCAAATGGGTGTGTCGGATCTTCTAGTGTAACACTTTTAGTTGAGGCATGTGCATCGGTAGATCAGTTGTTATATACTGGGTTGAAAATTGTGCCGAATCCAACGAATGGAATAATCAACGTGAGTGGTTTAGAAGCGGGTCGAAAAATTTCTATTGTTGACTTTAACGGAAGAATTGTGTGGAAAACAGTCTGTGAAAGTGAAACTGAAGAGATTAATATCGAACATGTCGCTGATGGGATGTATTATTTACAAGCCGAAGTTAATGGTCAGGCTGGGAGATTTAAGTTGATTAAATTTTAATTGATTTAATTAGTTATTGAAAAGGGTTAGTTGTCAACAGCTAACCCTTTTTTCAATTATTCTTGAAATGATTCGTACCATTGGAAATGCGTTTGAACAATTGATGTTCGATTGGTCTGAATAAACGCTAAAAATGATTTCGCTGCCGGTGAAAATCGTTTATTTGGTAACCAGATTAATTGCCACTCCGTTGTGATCGGCAGACCTGCGGTTGGGATAATTTTCAATTGACCAAGAGCAAGTTCGTTGCGGATACCAATTAATGGCATTACGGAACACCCTAATCCCGCTACAATAGCCTGTTTTACGGCTTCGTTCGAAGTAAGTTCTATTTGACTTTGAGGCAGTTCATATTGATTTTCGTTTAAAAATGCTTCCATAATACTTCGTGTTCCTGATCCTTTCTCACGCATCAGGTAACGTGTAATTTGAGTTGTATCTTCAGCTTTTTCAGGAAGATTATTGCCTTTGCTGACCATGAATAGCTGATTTTTTAACAATGAGATTGATTCCACAGCCAAACCACTAGGTACAATGGAAACCAGTGCAAAATCAACTTTGTTATCTAATAAACTTTCAATGACTTGACTTTTATTTGTCACATCCATCTGAAGTTCTAATGATGGATGCAGTTGTAAGAAATCACCCAGAAAATATGGAATGACATACTTGCCAGTCGATACAACAGAAAACCTCAGCCTACCAGTTAGATTGCCTTTGTACTTAGCCATTTCATAATTGAGTAGGTGCACCTCATTTAAAATGCGTTTGCACGATTCAGCGACCTCTTTACCAAAGTCAGTCACATATAATCTTCTACCGATAATCTCTGTCAATGGAATATCAAATTGATCTTGGAAATTTTTAAGTTGTATAGACACGGCTGGTTGAGATAGGTGAAGTTCTTCTGCAGCTTTTGTAATACTCTGTGTTTCGGTTATTTTAAGATAAACCTGCAATTGGTGAAGTGTGTAATTCATAACATATGTTTATGTATTTCATCAATAAAATAAATAAAAATAAATGAAATATATCCCTCAATTTTGCCAAAAATTATTCTCATGTTTTTAATCGATGGTGTTTATAC
>CANHQC010000226.1 GCA_947462695.1 Flavobacteriales bacterium
CACTTGGAACAATTCTATGCCTCACATGGATTTGAATCAACAGGTAAAACCTATTTAGAAGATGGAATTCCGCACGTTGAAATGATTAAAAAACAACTCAATAACTTATGAAAAATAGAATTGTAATTGGTGTATTTTCCATTGCTTTATTTGGATGTAAAAACTTAGAAAATAATGATTTAGGTCACGAAAGTAAAAGTAAAGATTTAAAATCAAATTCAACAATCGAATTGTCCTACATGGATAAGGCTGTTCGTCCGCAAGATGACTTTTTCCTTTTTTCCAACGGCACGTGGATTAAGAACAATCCTGTTCCTCCTTCGGAATCGCGTTGGGGAAGTTTCAATGAATTGGAGCAATCAAATAATGAAAAGTTAATGCGCATACTCGACAGTCTAAGTAAGTCGACGCAGAGCACAGAAGGTAAGGTATTAGGAAATTATTACCAATCCTACATTAACATGGAGAAACGAAATACACTCGGCATTACTCCTCTATTAGATGAAATGAAAAAAGTTGATGAGTGCATTTCAAAAGCAGACATTCAGAAATTGGTTGCATCTCTGCATGTTGATGGTGTATCCGGCATGTTTAATTTCGGTATATCACAAGATTTGAAAGCTGTTGATAAGCACATCGCTTATTTAGGTCAAGGTGGTATTGGTTTACCAAATAAGGAGTACTATTTCAGTGAAAACAAGAAAGATATTCTCATGAAATATACGCGGTTTGTTCAATCTATGTTTGAAAAAATCGGGTCAAACCCTCAAGATGCGGCCCTTTCTACAGCTGCTGTATTGAGTATTGAAACACAACTTGCTGAGGCTATGCTTGCACCAGCAGAAATGCGTATTCCTGAAAAAACATACAACAAGAGGTCTCTAGATCAAGCCAAAAAGTTATTCGGAAAATTTGATTTTGAAGCCTATCTAGCTGGGATAGGAAGTTTATCGTTTGATTCACTTATTGTTTCTCAACCGGCGTTTGTCGAGCGAATTGCTTACATGATTGAAAATGAATCATTGGAAAATTGGAAGGCCTATTTCAAATGGAAGCTTGTTAATCATTACTCTGCCATTTTGAATGATGACATGGTGGCTGCAAAGTTTGATTTTTATGCCAAAACACTCCGTGGCAAATCGGAAATGAAACCCATCAAAGAACGTGCGATAGAAGAAATTACCGATCGAGATTTTGGCGAATTGCTCGGCAAAGCATTTGTAGACCAATATTTTTCAGAGTCAGCTAAACTTCGAGTAAACACGATGGTCGATAATCTATTGCTTGTTTTCCGGTCTAGAATCAATGAATTGGACTGGATGACCACTGAGACTAAAACAGAAGCACTCGCTAAGTTGAATGCCATTGGAAGAAAGCTAGGTTTCCCTTCGAAATGGGAAGATTTTTCAGCCTTGACCTTTTCTCCGGACACCTATTTTGAAAATGTGAAATCTTCGAATCAGTTTGCGCACAAGAAAAACATGTCAGAGCTAATAAAGCCTGTCGACAAGCAACAATGGGGCATGCCTGCACATATGGTGAATGCGTATTACCATCCCTTATTGAATGAAATCGCGTTTCCAGCAGGAATTATGCAGCCACCCTTTTTTAGTGAATCGTACGAAGACGCAGTGAATTATGGTCGAATCGGAATGGTGATCGGGCATGAATTCACACATGGATTTGATGATATGGGGTCAAAATTTGCTGCTGATGGAAGTTTTAAAAATTGGTGGTCTGATAAAGACCGTGAAGAATTTGAAGTCAAAACAAAGTTGTTAGGAGAGACGTTCTCTGCCTTTTGTCCAATTGAAGGTCATTGTGTCAATCCTGATTTAACAATGGGTGAAAACATTGCCGACCTTGGAGGATTAACAATGGCTTATCATGCATATGCTATGACTCCTGAGTTCAAATCTGGAAATTCCATAAATGGCTTTACTCCTGCTCAGCGCTTCTTTGTAGCGTATGCGCAATTGTGGAAGATTAATTACACAGAGCCTGAGTTGAAAAACCGCATTGCAAATGATTCTCATTCACCTGGAATGTACCGAGTGAACGGTCCATTGAAAAATTGTCCTGAATTTTTTGAAGCCTTTCAATTGAAGGAGGGTGATCCAATGCGCAATGCTGAGGGGAAACTATCTCGAATTTGGTAATAAAAAAAGCCTCGAATTTTCGAGGCTTTTTTGTTGACTAATTAAGTTGGATAAGCACCTTGTGCTCTTTTCCTTTCTTTACTTCGACCATTTTACTGTAAGCAAGAATGTTATTCAGTAAACCTTTCGAAGGTTTTACATCTTTGGTTAACGGATGTAATTCAGGGTATTTTTTTATCATAGGCAAATAAATCGTTTCGCCTAAAACGAACGAAAAATTAGCTTAGTATATGAGAATGAAAAATTAATAAGAGCCCAGCCATCTTCGGAGGAACCATTCAACTGTTAGCAGAATGCCTATCAACAAAAACAGCAGTTTCCAATCGATCAAGTCTGAATAACTTGAATCTTTGTAAGACACAGATGTAATATCCTTTCGGTTTTTCAGCTCATCAATTGCCTTTTTATATGATTTAAGTTCATTGTACTTCCCCCCTGTTCCAATTGATAATTGCCTTAATTGATGATGAAAAGCATAATTATCGATTTGTTCCAGTTGAATATCTTCCACAATGAAAAAGCCGTTTTTCACATACGATTTGCCTTTGAAGGTTGTATATGCCTTCCAAGTATATTTTCCTGGTTGCATTTTACCAAGAGAGAGTTTGTAATACGTTTCAAATTTTGCGAAGACATTTTTAATTTTTTGTCCTTTTTCATTCCGCACCTCTAATTGAACCGCAGGAATTGTAATAGGTTCCATTGCCGCATTGTAAAAAGTAGCGTTGAAAAGGACTTCTTCTTTGGAGTAGCGCTTCTCGCATTGCACACGTAGCGGTGAATTAGGTTGTCGAATTAAAAGATACTGAGTCGTTTTAGCTACAAGTTCTCCGAATGATTCAGTATTTCCGGTACGCAGAAAATCATTCATTTTCCATCGCCAAATTCCCTCACCATATAGCACGCCAAATCTCGTAGTATTTCTAGTGCCAAAAAACAATAACGGGTCTTTTTTTCGAACTGGACCAACTTTTTGAATTAGCGCAATTTCCGCTGATGAATTGACTTTTAACTCGCCAAATTTAGATCGCAATGGAGGAAAGAACGGGATAGCTTCTTTTGTTTTTTGACTTATTTCAAAGAGTGAAAATCCATCCACCCAATCCCCTTGGACTTCATCTGCTTGATTGTTAGAAGTAGTTGAGATCCCAATCTCGAGTTTTGAGGTAACTGCAGCATTCGTGTACGGACCAAGAATAAACCAAACTGGAATTTTCTTTGCTTTCAGTTGATCTGCAATGGTTTGATCATATGCAATTCCTGGTTCATGCCAGATAACTAAATCAATACCATCGATTTTTCTATCCCATGTTCGAGCGGATGCGGACTTTATTTGTAGATTCTCATCCCTTCCAAGTACGTCTTTTATTGCGGCAATGTCAGGATGCGGAGCTCCTGAAAGACAAAGGACAGTGTTTCTGGAGTCCACTACTTCTATATAAACAGTTTTTGAATTGTTTTCATAATTGAATTCATTAGCTGCTTTATTCACCTGGATGGTATACGATTGTACGCCTATTTTTTTTGCTTCTATTTCGAACGTGACTTGCTTAAAATCAGCTTTCCCTCCAGAATAACTTACTGTTTGAGAAGCGACCTTTTGACCATTGGAATAAACGGATATTGTCGCAGGAGTTTTACCCATTTTGATCGCTTCAAGATCCACTTCAATTGGAAACTTGTTTTTATAAAAGACAATGTCATTTGAGGTGACGTGTTTTATAAGTTGATCACGCTTCGGAATCGTATCTCCTACTCCAAGCGTATAAACAGGTGTGAAATTTATCTTTTTTGCGGAGTAGATCGGATGAGCGCCTTTGTTAAAATTGCCATCTGAAACAAAGAGTATTGCACCTACATTTCTGCTGTAAAAATCGGTGTGTATTTTTTCAAAAGCCAACGAATGATTCGATACCTCCGAATTAAATGTGGAAGGCTTGCCATAATCGGTCCGATTTCCGG
>CANHQC010000227.1 GCA_947462695.1 Flavobacteriales bacterium
AGATTCTATCGACTGATTGGTCAAAAAAAAGCCCTCGGGCCGGAATCCGAGGGCTAAAAATTTATACTTCAAACGCTAAAACAAAACGAATCAAATGAAGATCACAATGTCTCAGTTTATACATCAACCAACTAAACCGATCAAAATCTACTTCTTCGACGTGCTTTTTTGAGGTCCGAAAATCTTCTCTCATGTTGTAATCGGAAGTCAAAATCTCAATGATTTTCATGCTTGAATCGGCGCCAGAGATCAACATTAACTTCCCAGGTGTAGCTGGAATCTTCCGTAGGATCTTTTTATACAGTTCAAGTTGACCATCAGCATCATCTTGATACGCATACTTTTTTTTCTTTTTTGAAGTTGATTCCTCAGGGATAAGGACTTCTTCGCTCAACTCTTGAAGCTCATAACGCTTCTTTTTCAATTCAAAATTAGGAATACCACAATCAACCAATCTCACAGCCATAGACATACATAGTTTAAATGAAACAAAAAAAGAAATCAAGAAACAAAGAACTTAAAACCAGATTCCGGTTTCTGGTCAAGCGTTTTAGTTACGCGCTTTTGTTTGTAATATAACAATTTGCTGTAAAAACATTAAAAAAGTTAAAACTGAAACAAAGAGTCGTATATCAACTGTTGTTAAAAATCTAGCAAATGATCCTTCTTTATCCCATCATTCTTATCGCTTTATGTACACGATATATTCAATGGAGGCTTTTTATGAAAAAGGTCTCAAAGATTTGTTACCAGTATGATAAATCGTATGTCTTTGGAAAGGACCATATCCCCGAGTTAATTGCTAAAATGAAGGACCCCGATGGCTATTATGTGTACAGCGAGTGGTCAGCTTACTACTTTTTATTTCTCCAAGGTCCAGATCCGTATGCTATTTTAATTTCCTTAAAAGCCTATCGACTTGAAAATTTTTATTCCGCCACTTCGATTGATAAGCTTCGGGCAATGAAGGTTTATGAGTAATCAATTGAATCTTTAAATCGTTACACGATATACATCGGTTTTATTTCTAGCGATGTCTGGAACGATAAATCCTCCTGGTTCGGGGATTTCCTCTTTTAATGTAAAGGACTTACAACCTTTCGGTAGACCTTTGAAGATAAGGGTAAAATTGTAAAATCCATTGTGAAAGATTCTGGTCCATTGTGGTGCTAATGTAATTCCATCCCAATGCACAAGTTGTATTCTTTGGCCATCATCACAAATGAGGTAGGTTGTTTTCCAGATGCGCACACCCATTCCGAATTCACATGGAATTGAGCAATGTACAATTACTTGACTTTCCTCTTCTATTTTAGGTTTAACGGCATGCTTAACCTTGATTTTAGGTTTTGCAACAAGGGTGTCGGTATCTGACATTTGGAAACTCATGACATGTATTTTAAGCAAAATACAACGAAATAGTGATTTCCCAATATGTTGAGCGGACTATTTGAGTCGAAAATGAAAAAAAGGGAGAAGCCGCTTACTTCCAGTCAAAATAATTCAGATAAATGAGTCTTGAATTTGTGCTTTATGAACCATGAAACCTTGAATGTTGAATTTCGGATCTACTTAAAGTAATCGAAATACGTCATCTATGATCGTCGATGAATAGATAGCACCTGCCTTATTTTGGACCTTTGGCAAACGACTTCTCTGAAAAGTAGCGTTTTATATTTGTGTCGAGAAGTTGAATTTATCCAACACGTCTTGAAGCGACTCTATTTCTTGCTGCGTAGCTTCCGTGAGTAAGTCTATTTGTTCAGTGGGCAGAGTCGCAAAACGTCTAGTAACTGTGCCATCGTACTTATCACGCACGGGGCCTTCCGAAGTGTTAAGGAATTTCAATTTGAGTGCTTTATTTTTCAACTCAGACATGAGAAAAATCTCACGACGCACCGGTGCCGAGGCGTTGTGTATGCGTGTCTTCAAGTCAACCAAGGCCTCAATCTCGGTCTCTATTTGTGTAAGGAGTTCAACGGGGTCATAAGACCGTCTATTTCCTTCAAGCACCGAATTGTTTTTATTCAAACGGTCCCAAAGCGTGTGTAGTAATGCTACTTTCTTGTTTTTTAGTTTAAGCGCTTGCGCAATCGTCATAGATCTATAATTTATTAATGGTTACAAAGTGAGATGTGATTTTCTGTGGCCAGCGTGGGCGAACTTTAATCGCCCACTATTGACCCTTAAGAACAAGTTGCTTAAAACCCGCAACCCCAGCCGACGAGAATTCTTTTCAATCGGTCTTTTGCACGCATGACAGTCATTCCAATATTTTTTTCGGGAATATCCATCAATACAGCAATTTCCTTCCCACTGTAACCGAAATAATACTTTAGGGTTAAGACAATCCGGTCGCGCTCGCCTACTCTTTCTAAAGCCTTACGAAGCGTTTTACTATCCACACCGTATTCGTCAGAAAATGAAGGTGAATCAGACAAATTTTTCAAATCATCTGTTCCAACACGAATTGACAAAGAATTGCCTTTTCGTTCCATTAAATCGAAGCAATGGTTACGCGTCATGGTATACATCCATGAACTCAAATTACCTAACTTTTCATCAAACTGGCCAATTCGCGACCAAGCCTTCATTAACACATCTTGTACAACATCATCCAACCAGTATTCATACCCCTTCGTAAGGTACTTCTTTGCCGCCTTGCGCACCATAGCTTCGTTGTTCAACACCGCTTGCTCCATTGTTTCCATCATTCTTCTCTCCATATACCAGTTGTTTTAGTTGTTTGCAGTACCTAAGGTTACCCCCCTATTTAATAGATGATTTATATTCGTGCGCTTCTTCCCTGATCTTGTGTCAAGAAGACATACCAATAGTATAGTGCATACACCATGTGATATGACCCGTGACTGTAACCAAGGAAGGACACATCTAAGCCTCACCGCTCCCGAGAGAGAAATAAGTCGTAAATTCTAAAATAAAGGGGGTTGGTTTTTTTACATTCCGTTCCACTAACGCATCAGCTTTCAATAAGTAACAAAAATTTATCAGTTATTTTTGATATTAATTTCAAACTATTGATTTTGAACTGTTTAAAATGAAACAATTTTTATTCATTCAGCCAATACAGCGCTTTTCAAGAGCGATATTGGATAAGTTTTGTGCAATACTCCCAAGCTCGGGCGTTCAATTGTTGAGCCGTTCCATTGGTATTCCCAAATCCAGCATTGCCTCTCATACGGTTCGACGTGTAAAATGTAACGCCATTAAATAATCCCCAAGCATTATGTCCAAGATCTTTCATTTCCAATTGAATCGACTCCATCATTTCTCGACGTCGCTTCTTTGAACGACGAAGTGATTCATGCTCCTGAATCGACAATTTTTCCTTAACAATTGGATCTGGAAACATGAATTTGAGAAATACATGTATATCATCCTGACCGACAGATCGTTTCGATAATTCGTTTGACAAATAGATCTGCTCCATTTTACCCTGATCATATTTATTAAGCATTTGGCGTATATCTTCATCCGTCATTGACAAACGTCGCGTATGTTTAATGCGCAGATTGTACAACTCACGAGAAAATTGATTCTCACATCTGAACATATAGTTTGACAAGCCCATAAAAATCTTTGAAGACTGATCGTGAGAATTTCCTATGATTAAATAATGTTCAGCACGGTCATTTAACAAAGGAATTGGTCGATGATCTTTCAGAAAAGCCAAGATACGCTTGCCCTTTTGAAATTGTTCAAAACCAACACACTGGAAATCAGAAACCGACTCTATACGTTCCACCAAGTTGATCAAATCAGCGTTGTAAAAAGGTTCGTACATGGACGAACATACACTTAATATTTGACCATTGTCTGTTCGCGACAACGCAAATCGATTCGATTTCTCTCCTCGCATGGTTAATAACTCTTCACGATTGACATCCCAACCGATCTCCATTTTTAATGATTCTCTCATAGCAGATAAATTTTAATCTGCTGCAAATAAAACACTTCACTCGGTATTCTTAATACGTAATGAATTTATTGTTTGTTTTTATTTGAAAAAAAATCAAAATAGGTTCAACATGAAGTGCGAAATCAATTCATCATCATCTGAATTGCTTTACTCGTCTCAACTTGGATGTCAAAAAAGTCG
>CANHQC010000228.1 GCA_947462695.1 Flavobacteriales bacterium
AGATTGTTCAGCGACAGGTGTTGTTTTAGGTAATCCAATTGCAACAGACAACTGTTCGGGCGTAACTGTACAAAATAATGCGCCTGCTGTATTCCCTGTCGGTTCAACGGTAGTTATCTGGACAGCAACGGATGCCAGTGGAAACTCAAGCACTGCCCAGCAGACAATTACTGTAACGGATGATGTCAATCCAACAGTTATTCTTCAAGACCTCACAGTGACGTTAGATGCCAACGGGGATGCTCAAATTTCTTTCAATGATGTTGATGCTGGCACATTTGATAATTGTGGCATTGCCTCGACTGTTCTGAGTCAATCTGACTTCTCATGTGCTGATATTGGAGTAATTAATGTATCGGTTACTGTTGTCGATAATAGTGGAAATGTTTCAGTTGGTACAGTAAGTATTACAGTACAATCAAATGGTGTTGATTCTGACTTTGATGGAATTGATGATTCGTGTGACAGCGAGGATAACGAAGTGGTAGCGGATGTGCCAGAAGCGTTTACGCCAAACGGAAATAACATCAACGATTTCTTTGAAATTAAGAACATTACCACGTTCAATGAGCGAAAACTAGAAATATTCAACAGGTATGGAATGTCAGTCTATGCGAATGACCAATACGACAATACGTGGGATGGAACAAGAAAAGACAATGGTCAAGCTTTACCTGACGGAACGTATTACTATGTGTTGATCTTAGACGGAGAAATCAAAAAGGGATTTGTCTACATCAACCGCGTAAAACAATAATAGATTACAAAATATAAAACGATATGAAATCAAGTACTGTTCAATTCATAACTGCGCTGTTTATCTTCGGATGTTCAGCGGTAATGGCTCAAAATGTGCCGGGATTCCGTCAGTATCGCTTTAATGCGCTGGTACTAAATCCGGCTCAAGCAGGATCAAATGATTTTTCAGATGTTTCTGTAATGGGTACCCAATATTGGGTAGGGATGCCCGGAGCTCCTCAAACAGGTACCATATCTGGAAACTTTAAGGTGTTCGATAATTTTGGTGTTGGAGCTGCTGTAATTGCAGATCAAACTGGCCCGGTGAATTCCACTAATGTAGATCTTATGGGTGCATACCACCTGAAATTAGGTCAAAAATGGAAGTTATCGGCAGGATTGAAACTTTCAGCTATCAACCATTCTGTTGTTACTTCGGAATTGGCAACCTACACTTCGAACGATCCGGATATGATGGAAAACTTAAGCACCGGCCTTTCGTACAACGCGGGATTCGGCTTCTTAGCTTATTCAAAGAACTTCTTCATTGGCGCCTCTTTACCAAGAGTGGCTTCGTTGCGATTTGACCGTATGGACATGTCCACTTTTGTTGATGACAAAGGAGGATACCTGGCATATGGTGGTGGTGTCTTCAAAATAAACGAACAATTCGAATTGCGCCCTTCCTTGCTCGGACTCTTCGGTTACGGAGGTCCAGCAGTAATTGATTTAAATGTGGTAAGTACAATTAAAAACTTAATAGATGTCGGTCTAACTTACCAATGGAAAGGAAACGTTGGGGCCATTCTTGGAATCAATATTCAAGACAAGCTGTTCGTTGGGTATTCCTACTCTTATCCGGTTAACAACATGAACAGAGTTTCTATTCAGTCGCATGAAATAGCATTGCGCTTGAAGTTCAACAAAAAAATCAATTCAGCTGATAGCCCACGATTCTTCAACTAAATTATGCTATACATGGGTTTCATGGGTCGATTAGTGGTTGTATTTGTTCTTTTGGGGATGACTTTCACCAGTTATGCTCAGCAGCGCGTGGTGTTAGACACGGTCTGTTTCAATACAGCTGCAAATGATTTTGGACTGCGTCTTGTGGGTAATCAATGGATAATGGTTTCAGATGCGTTTCCTGATCAACAAGGAAAAGTTCCAATCGATGAAGTTACCATGCGACCGTTTACGGACCTTGTTGAGGTAGACAATTGCACGAGTAAGGACATGCAACTTATGAATAAGAAGTATGACCAGATTGTCACCATTAATTCATCCTTGAACGATGGTCCTGTTAGTATGAGCGACGACGGACAGCTCTTCTTTTTCACTAATAATTCGAGTTCAAAAAAGAATAAACTAGGTATTTTCTATTCCATCAAGGAAGAAGGAAAATGGATTCAACCGTTGGCTTATCCGCTTAACAATGATGCCTATAATGTCACGCATCCGTATTTCGACAGTCAATCAAAACGGCTTTATTTTGCTTCGAATTTCGAAAAAGGCGGGAAGAATTATGACCTTTATTACAGTGATTACGACGGTAAAAATTGGGGAAGACCAGTATCAATCCCAGGAGTTAACACCGATTCAGCAGAAGTGTTTCCACTGATCTATAACGGTACGCTTTACTATACATCCAATCAACCCGGAAAAGGTGGATACGACCTATACAAAGTAACAGATGCTGGTAGTGTTTCGCTTGGTGAACCTTACAATTCAGCTTACGATGATATAAGTATCTTCCTGATGAATGATACGATTGGTTACTTCTCATCTAATCGAGCAAGTAATGGACAACACGACGATGTCTTCAAGTTCCGAATTGAAACACCAAAACCACCAGTTGTTGTTGACATTCCGCCACCGCCACCTGTAGAAAAAAAGAAATTCAAAATGGAGAACATTGCCTTCCAGTTTGACAGTTATGCGGTGACAGAAGATCAAAAGAATTACCTGAACGAAGTGGCAACCAAACTTAATGAACGTAAAGATGTCTACATGGTTGTAATAGGTCATACCGATAACGTAGGTGCCGCTGCATACAACACAACGCTTTCTAAGAAGAGGGCTGAGGCGGTAAAATCCTACTTAGTAACGCAAGGAGTAGAATCTGGAAGAATATTGGTTGAATCGTACGGTTTTGAGCGTCCATTAGAATCAAATACCACTCCTGAAGGAAGGGCAAAGAATCGACGGGTTGAGTTTAAGTTCCTAGGAGAAATTGAGCTGTAAGGGTCTGATTTAAGTTCTGACCCACTCTTGTCCTGTTTGCCATTGCCCTTTATTTTTCGTTTCTTTGCATCCGAATCACAGGAATGGCGCACAAATCAGGTTTTGTTAATATTGTTGGAAGTCCAAATGTGGGTAAATCTACATTGATGAACCGTCTTGTAGGGGAGAAACTCTCTATTGTCACTTCCAAAGCGCAAACCACACGCCATCGAATACTTGGTATTGTCAACGATGAAGATTACCAAATCGTTTTTTCAGATACTCCAGGTGTGGTAAATGCAGCGTATAAGTTGCACGAAACCATGATGGAATATGTCAACACTTCCTTGAAAGATGCTGATGTACTCATCTTCATCACAGACACCAAGGAGAACGACATGAATCACTCCGAAACGTTACAGAAAATAACACGTTTGAAAGTTCCTGTCATTGGATTGATCAATAAAATTGATTTAAGCGATCAGGAAAAAGTCACTGAGCGGTTGGCCTTTTGGAAAGAGAAACTTCCAAATGCAGAATGGTATCCCGTTTCGGCGCTGCACGATTTTAACATTGAGTCTGTATGGAATCGAATCGTTGAACTCGTTCCGGAAAGTCCACCTTATTACGACAAAGAGGAACTTTCAGATCGACCGATGCGCTTTTTCGTTTCTGAAATCATTCGTGAAAAGATCTTTTTGCACTGTGAAAAGGAGGTTCCTTATAGTTGCCAAGTTGAAATTGAAGAGTATATAGAAGAAATTGGCCTTACTAGAATCCGAGCGCTTATCATTGTAGAACGTGATTCACAGCGTGGGATTATCATCGGTAAAGGTGGCGAAATGCTCAAGCGAATTGGTAAAGAATCACGACTGGAGATCGAGAAATTCATTGATCAGCGCGTGTTCCTAGAAACATATGTTAAGGTCGATAAAGACTGGCGATCCACTGATCAAAAACTAAAAAAATACGGGTACTGATTCGGTTGATCTAATCAATCCAATCACCATCCATCCTGAAATATGAGTAACATAGTAGCAATCGTCGGAAGACCTAATGTTGGAAAGTCAACCCTGTTTAATCGGTTAACAGAATCGAGAAACGCTATCGTCAAAGAAGTAAGCGGTGTTACACGCGACCGACTTTATGGAAAAGGCGA
>CANHQC010000229.1 GCA_947462695.1 Flavobacteriales bacterium
ACTTAGTGTAAATTGAGCTGTTCATTCCTTACTTTATATATTCGTTCTATAATTTCTACAACCTTCAACCCTTCCAATGCATTTGTTGTAGGAGAAGTTCGTCCTTTTAATGTGTCTATTACATTTTTAATCACGTAATTGTGATTCGCAGCTGATCCTTTATAAGCTCCGTAGTCATTACCCGGATTTGTTGGCGCCAATTCAGGCATTTCGTAATTTGCAATATTACAAACCTCTACCTCATTCATGTATTGTCCACCAATTTTAATACTTCCTTTTTCGCCAATAACAGTAATAGAACTTTCTAAATTTTGATTAGCAACAGCTGTAGAATAGTTGATGCTTCCCATACCACCATTAATAAAATCAAAACTCACAAAACCAGAATCTTCAAAATCTGTTGTTTCAGCATGATTAAAGTCAGCAAACTTCCCTTGAATATTATCGATGTCACCGAACAACCAATACATGATATCAATAAAGTGCGAAAACTGTGTAAACAACGTTCCGCCATCTAATTCCTCTGTTCCTTTCCACCCTCCTTTTTTGTAGTAACGGTCATCACGGTTCCAGTAGCAGTTCAATTGAACCATAAATACTTTACCCAAAATCCCTTCGGTTATGACTTTTTTAATCCACTCGGAAGGAGGCGAATACCGATTCTGCATAACGCAAAACACCTGCTTGGAAACCTGAAGCGATTTAAAAATGACTCGTTCACAGCTTTCTTTTGTCAATCCCATAGGCTTTTCACAGACCACATGTTTTCCTGCATTGAGTGCTTCAATACTCTGTTCGGCATGAAATCCATTTGGCGTGCACACATTGACGACATCAAACTCAAGTCCTGCATCTAGCACCTCCTGCAGGTTGTGAAAGAAGGGAACGTTAAAATCTGCTACACCGCATTCTTCTTTTGACCGAACATCGACAAGAGCAACTAATTCCGCTTCATCATCGCGACGTACCATTTCTGCATGGCGTTTTCCGATGTGCCCGGCGCCAAGTATAACAAAACGTACTTTTTGATCTGACTTGATCATTCTCTATTAATTAATTCGACTTACTTTTCCTTGTAATAATTGGTATTCTTGACCACTTTCTGGACAAATTGCCTTGCCATTTTCATCAAATTCTAAGCGATGACCATATTCACTCATCCATCCGATTTGTCTTGCCGGATTACCAACGACAAGTGCAAAAGCTGGAATGTGCTTAGTAACTACAGCACCCGCACCAATAAATGCATATTCACCGATATCATGTCCACAAACAATGGTCGCGTTTGCCCCAATACTGGCCCCTTTTTTGACAATTGTCTTTGCGTATTGATCTCTTCTATTTACCCCACTGCGTGGATTTGTCACATTTGTAAACACCATTGATGGCCCTAAAAAAACATCGTCTTCGCAGGTTACACCAGTATATAACGAGACATTATTTTGAATCTTGACATTGTTTCCAAGGACTACACCAGGAGAAACAACCACATTTTGACCAATGTTGCACTGATTACCAATTGTGCAATTCGGCATGATGTGCGAAAAATGCCATATTTTGGTCCCTTCACCAATTTGGCATCCATCGTCTATAACAGCTGTTTCGTGCGCAAAAAAGTTCATTAGCGAATAATGTATTTATCAAAATTATAGTGATCTGTTTGCATTAATTCCTCATGGGAAAGTGATTTGAAGTAATCGTACGTAATTTTTAATCCCTCTGCTCTATTCACTTTCGGAGTCCAGCTCAATAATGATTTTGCACGCGTAATATCTGGCTGGCGTTGTTTCGGATCATCAACTGGTAGATCTTTATATACCACCTTCTGATCTGTTTGAGTCAACTTAATAATTTCCTCTGCAAAATCTTTAATTGTTATTTCGTCAGGATTCCCGATGTTGACTGGGTAGGCATAATCCGAATGCAACAACCGAACAATACCTTCCACTAAATCATCCACATAACAAAAAGACCGCGTTTGCGATCCATCACCAAAGATGGTTAAATCTTCACCGCGCAAGGCCTGACCAATAAATGCCGGCAAAACCCGTCCATCATTCAGTCGCATGCGTGGTCCGTATGTGTTGAAAATACGCACAATGCGCGTTTCCAATCCATGAAAATTATGGTAGGCCATTGTAATTGCTTCTTGAAAACGCTTTGCCTCGTCATATACGCCACGCGGACCAACAGGATTGACATTACCCCAATAGTCTTCATTTTGTGGATGAACAGTAGGGTCACCATAAACTTCAGAAGTTGAGGCAATTAACACTCGTGCACCTTTCGCTTTAGCCAAGCCGAGGCAATTGTGTACACCGAGCGAACCAACCTTTAATGTTTGAATGGGAATTTTCAGGTAATCAATTGGACTTGCCGGCGAGGCAAAATGGAGAATATAATCTAGCTTTCCCGAGACGTGAATAAATTTTGAGACATCATGGTGATGAAATTCAAATTGCTCAAGTGGGAAGAGGTGTTCAATATTCTTGAGTTGACCTGTAATTAGGTTATCCATTGCGATGACATGGAATCCATCCTTAATGAAGCGATCACAAAGGTGAGACCCAAGGAATCCGGCGGCTCCGGTAATTAATATTCGTTTGCGTTCCATTAGATTTGAATCGTATTGCGACCGATTGATTGGTAATAAAATCCGCGATCAGTCATTTCTTTTGTGTCAAATAAATTACGTCCATCGAATATGACCGTATCTTTCATGAGTTCTTTCATGCGATTAAAATCCGGATTTCTGAATATACCCCATTCCGTGCAAATCACAACTGCATCCGCATTAGTTAATACGTCGTACTCAGTGGAGCCATAATGAATTGAATCCCCAAGTTGGTTTTTCACATTATGCATAGCTTCTGGGTCGAACGCGTGCACCTCTGCACCTGCTTTTAAAAGCTCATCAATCATATACAACGCAGGAGCTTCTCGGATATCGTCTGTGTCTGGTTTAAATGCCAGTCCCCAAATGGCGATTTTCCTTCCCTTTAAGTCACCCCTGAAAAAATTTGCGATTTTCGGCATGAGGACGGTTTTCTGTTCCTCGTTGACAGCCATAACGGCCTCAAGTATTTTAAAATTAAATCCTTCTTCTTTCCCTGATTTAACGAGGGCTTGCACATCTTTTGGAAAACACGAACCGCCGTATCCAATTCCAGGGAATAGAAATCTTCGACCAATTCGATCATCTGAGCCGATACCAATTCTGACTTTATCCACATCTGCTCCTACCAATTCGCAAAAATTTGCCACTTCATTCATGAAGGTGATTTTTGTCGCAAGAAATGCATTTGCTGCATATTTTGTCAATTCAGCCGACTTTTCATCCATTACGATAATTGGGTTGCCTTGACGAACAAATGGCTTGTACAATTGCTCCATCTCTTTTTGAGCCCTTTCAGATGATGTACCAATCACCACGCGATCGGGTTTCATAAAATCGTCAACCGCAAATCCTTCTCTCAAAAACTCAGGATTAGAAACGACATCAAAAGGAAATTGTGCGTGATTGGCAATTGCTTGGTGAACTTTTTCGGCAGTACCAACAGGAACAGTCGATTTATCCACGATCACTTTGTATCCTTGGATCATCTTACCTAATTGATCCGCTACTCCAAGTATGTATGAAAGATCAGCAGATCCATCTTCACCAGGAGGCGTAGGTAATGCGAGGAAAATAATTTCCCCGAACTCAACACCTTCATCTAAACTTGTAGTAAATCTTAAGCGATCTGCTTTAATGTTTCGTTCAAACAACACATCGAGATGAGGTTCATAGATAGGTACTTGACCAGACCTCATTTTCTCTACTTTATTTGCATCAATGTCTACGCAAAGTACTTGATTCCCTGTTTCAGCAAAACAAGTTCCGGTGACTAACCCTACATACCCAGTTCCAACAACAGTTATTCTTTTCATACGCGTAATTTATGCCTTTGAGGCCAAAAACTCGGAAACGGCAGCGCAAATGTACGCTAATTGATCATCTTCCATTTCCGTATGTATAGGAAATGAAATTACCCTTTCAGTTAACCAATCCGTTATAGGGAGATGCTGTTGATCACTTCCAAACGAAGCAAACATTTTC
>CANHQC010000230.1 GCA_947462695.1 Flavobacteriales bacterium
AGCTATTGCTTTACCAATTCCCCGGCTTGAACCAGTAATAACAGCCACTTTTCCCGCGTACTTATTGTTCATACTAGCTTCGTTTGTAATGAATGTCAGGGTGAAACTTCAGTGCCGTGAAGCTGTTTGTCCAAGCCATTGCGACATGTACCAGAAATGCAATCCAAATTGTTCCAGATTGCAACGTGAGCAAACACAAAACCAACCCTAATGGTATTGCCCCTATCGTTTCATCAAGTCCTTTTGGTATATGTGTTGCGGAGTATAACGCAATGTTTATCGCAATAGCAGGCCAAACACCCAATGTGTCAACCAAAGGAAATAATAATGTTCCTCGGAATAAAAATTCATACCCAAACAAATAGATGAACCAACCAAGTGCGTTAATGAACACCGTTTTGTTTGTCCAAATTATTGCACGGATTTGAGGATAATTAACCAAGTTTTTAGGTTTCTTCGCGCTGATGTAGGCAAGTGGTACAACAAGCGCACTAAGTCCGAGCGTCCAGATGACTGAGAAAAGCGTGGTTTCAGGAAGGATGGTTAAACCGTAATCCGCTAATGAATAGTCGGGAAGGAAGAAAAGACAAATTACGGTTGGTGAAACACCCATGAGTAAAAACCCCATGTACTTTGTAAAAAAGATGTGCTTAACAGACGCAGTGTCTTTATCGTATTTGCTGTAAAACGATGCTTTAATACGGTCAGATTGTGCTGTAAACCAATAGGCTACAAAAAACACGAGTGAGAGAAGGACGGGAAGAACACTTGTGAGGGTGTTTGATTTCCAATTAAAGTCTACAGGAAGTGTATGCATTGATTATTTTTTTTCAAGGTAACCGTTTTCAGCAAACCAATTGTAACATTCGATGATAGCTGTTTCTATTGGGGTTTGAGGTAATAGCAATTCTTTTCTCGCTTTTTCTGGTGAATAATAATGGTGTTCGCAGGAAATAGCCGCTAGTTCTTTCGTCACAGCTGGATAGAATTTGAACCATTTAGCGAGCAGAGAATTAACTGAACCGTAAGCTTTAACAATCGCGTCTGGCAGTTTACGAGACGGAGCTTTTGAACCGATGGTTTTTGCTATTGTTTCAAACGCTTCTTTGTAGCCTAAGTTGACGTTCCCCGCTATATAACACTCACCTATTCTTCCCATTGTAATGGCATTCGCCATGGCAAATGCGACATCTTTTACAGCCACATAATTCTTTCCCCCACCAGTATACCCTGGAACCTTGCCTTGATATATAGCTAAAATCATGGCGCCAGAACTCGGTCGAGAATCAAAAGGACCGATCATAAAGGTTGGGTTGATAATGATGGCGGGAAGGTTTTTTTCTTTTACCGCTTGTAGGATGAGTTCTTGTGCGTTGTATTTACTGTCCATGTAGTCCAGGCCATACTTGGCTGAGGCATAAGGAGTTCCTTCAATTCCCGGACGGTCTAGTGATGTACCAAAAGAAAATGAATTAGCAGTTCCAACGTATATTAATCGATTGACATTATTTTCTAAACATGCGTTAATGATGTGTTCCGTGCCTTCGATATTAACCTTATTTACTATTTCATTTCGAGCAGGAAATACGCTTGTAGAGGCAGCGCAATGGAACACAACGTCTTTTTCTTTGGTGAGTTCGTGGATGAATTCCTTGTCTAGAATGTTTCCGTAATGTCGCTCAATTGGTAAATCACGTAAGGTAATCGGATCTTTCCCCGTCTCTAGCAGTACGGAAAGTTGATAGTTTCGTCCGAGTAATTCCCGAACAAGGTTACTTCCTAACACTCCATCTGGACCGGTAACGAGGATTTTCATATTGTGATTGATTCAAATGCACACAAAGGTAATGCCCTTAGGTGTACTAAACTAAAAAAGTCTGGTGTAAACCAGACTTTTCCTTGAGGTCTCGTCCGGATTCGAACCGGAGTAGACGGTTTTGCAGACCGGTGCCTAACCGCTCGGCCACGAGACCATCGGGTGCAAAAGTAATAAATTTTATCAACTTTTGGTGTTGGGTAGAAGTTTGTTATCCTTCAATTGAAATAGCAACGGAGTCCACATCTCCATTGATAGGTGGTGACAATTTAGTGACTTTAACACGCACTGTTTCAATGCTGGGTAACTCGTGTTTTAATCGTTTGATAATTCGCTGACCGACATGTTCGATTAGTTTGGAGCGTATCGCCATTTCTTCACCCACTATTCGGTTGACATCGACATAATCGACAGTTTCGTTTAAGTTGTCAGAAATTGCCGCTGAAGAGAAATCTGTATTTAACATAACATCAACCACATAGTTTCCGCCTATTTTTTCTTCTTCGGGCAAGCAACCGTGGAACGCATAAAGTTTAATTCCATTGATTTCAATCCTGTTTTTCATCTTTTTGGATTATGCGTTTAGTACCTCAATCCCTTTATTCATGCGGCCTAAGCATTCTTCTTTACCTAAAAATGCTGCAATATCAAACATACTGGGGCCCATTCCTGTTCCGGTAACGAGTAACCTGAATAATGGAAGTACTGCTCCTACCCCCATTTGTTTGTCTGAAAGGAATAATTGAAACGCTTGTTCGATTGACACATGATCAAAAGGCTCCACTTTTTCCAACCTGTCCATCCATTCGTTCATGAGTACAGCAGATTCTGCTTTCCATTTTTTAGCTACCGTTTGTTCATCGTATGAAGTTGGACGGTTAACCAAATAATCTCCCTCAATAAGAAAGTCTTTTATAAACGTGGCTCTTTCTTTCATCAGGTGAACGATTTCCGTTAGTTTGTTCAAGTCGTACTGTTCACCGGTTGATTCTTTTAATAGCGTAGCCAGTTCTTCATTCGTTTTATTTCGTAAATATTGTTGTTGAAACCATTTCGTTTTATCCGGATCAAACTTTGCTCCTGCTTTCGAAACACGGTCAAGTGTAAAGACTTCTGCTAATTCTTCTATAGAGAATATCTCTTGTGTAGTTCCAGGGTTCCACCCTAAAAAGGCCAACATGTTAATAAAAGCCCCATTGAAATACCCTTTTTCGCGGTACCCTGAATACAATTCACCTTCCGCGGTAGTCCAATCTGTTGGGAAAACAGGGAAGCCTAGTCTGTCCCCATCCCGTTTGGAAAGCTTACCATTTCCATCTGGTCGGAGCAATAAAGGTAAATGGGCAAACACAGGACAATCCCAACCAAATGCTTCATATAACAAATAGTGCAGCGGAGCGGAAGGCAACCATTCTTCTCCCCTTATGACATGACTAATTTCCATTAGATGATCATCGACGATGTTAGCCAAATGATAGGTAGGCATGCCGTCACTTTTGAATAGTACTTTATCATCCAGGTTATTTGTATTAACAACAACCCACCCCCTGATGCTGTCTTCGAAACGCACATCACGGTTACGGGGCATTTTCATTCGAATAACATACGGTGTTCCGTTTGCTAACAATTGATCTACTTGATCCTGAGGAAGCGTTAACGAATTACGCATACCAGAGCGTGTAACGTGGTTGTATTGCCAGTTCGGCATGCCCATTTGTTTTGCGCGATCACGCATGGCATCAAGCTCCTCTGCTGTATCAAACGCAAAGTATGCCTTTTCTTCGTTGACTAATTGTTCGGCATACGGCCGATACAATTCTTTGCGTTCTGACTGAACATATGGTCCAAAATTTCCACCAATTCCCGGTCCTTCCGTAGCATGAATACCACACCAGTTAAGAGCGTCTAGAATGTATTCTTGTGCGCCAGGAACAAACCGTGTCTGGTCAGTGTCCTCAATTCGAATAATGAATGTTCCGTTGTTTTTCTTTGCAAACAGGTAGTTGTACAAGGCTGTTCGAACACCACCCATATGCAGAGGGCCCGTAGGTGATGGTGCAAATCGAACGCGAACTGGTTTTTCAGACATATCTTTGGATTTGCGGCAAAGATAATCAGAATAGGTGGTTCATATAGATACCTAGAGTCAAGTTAATGAGTATCAATTGTAAAGATGTGTTAACAGCACTAATTGTTTGCGTTATTAGTCGTAATTTAGTCTGTTCTCAAGATAATTTTCATATATGACTTCGTTTGACCGCTTGATAGAGCA
>CANHQC010000231.1 GCA_947462695.1 Flavobacteriales bacterium
AATTCACCAGTTTCCAACACCCTGAGCAGTCTGACCTGTGTAGACATGGGTAACTCGGCAACTTCATCGAGAAAAATAGTTCCACCATTGGCTACTTCAAAATATCCTTGCCTACTTCCGTGAGCTCCAGTAAACGATCCTTTTTCATGGCCAAACAACTCAGAATCTATTGTTCCCTCCGGGATTGCGCCGCAATTCACAGCAATATATTCTCCATGCTTGCGCGAGCTCAATTGATGGATGACCTGAGGTATAATCTCCTTTCCAGTGCCGCTTTCACCCATTACCAAAACGGAAATGTCAGTTGGTGCGACTTGAATGGCAACTTCAAGCGCGCGATTCAACCCAGGTGCATTACCAATAATTCCAAAACGTTGTTTAACCTGCAGTACATTCATTGTTTTCAAATACTTTCAACAACTTTTCCCATCAAGGTGGCAGAAGTGCAATCTTCTATTTTAACGAAAACATAATCTCCTTTTTGATAATGTTCTTTCGGGAATACAACAACAGCATTTTGACTATTTCTACCGCTTAAATGTGCTTCTGATCGCTTCGAATTACCTTCAATAAGAATTTTTTGTACTTGACCGATTTGATTCTTATTAGATGTGAGTGAATGTTGAAGTTGTTTCGCTATGATCTCATTTAACCTTCTGGTTTTTATTTCTTCCGGCACATCATCGTCAAATCTTCTTTCAGCCAAAGTTTTTGGACGCTCAGAATACTTGAACATGTAAGCAAAATCAAAAGCAACCTCGTCCATAATTGTTAGGGTATCAGTATGCTCTTCCTCCGTTTCACCACAAAAACCCGTTATGATGTCTGTGGAAATTGCACAATCAGGAACAATTCTTCGTATTGCATTAATTCGATCCAAATACCATTCTCTGGTATATGATCTGTTCATTCTTTCCAAAACACTAGTACTTCCAGATTGAACAGGCAAGTGTATGTAGGAACAAATGTTCTCATATTTTGCCATCATTTCCAAAACGTCATCCGTCATATCCTTGGGATGAGAAGTGGAAAATCTTATGCGTAAAGCTGGTGAAACTAGTGCTACTTTTTCCATTAATTGTGCAAAATTCACGGTTGGCCGATTGGGATCTTTGATTTCTCCTTTGGAACTTAGATTCCAACGGTAACTATCAACGTTCTGACCTAAAAGTGTCACCTCACGATAACCTTGTTCAAAAAGTACTTTGCATTCTTCAACTATAGTTTCAGGATCTCTCGATCTTTCACGTCCACGAGTGAAAGGGACAACACAAAAGGAACACATATTGTCGCAACCGCGCATGATAGTAACGAATGCTGAAATCCCACCTTGATCCAATCGAACCGGAGAAATGTCAGCATAGGTTTCATCTCTTGATAGTAAAACGTTAACTGCCTTTTGCCCTGTTCCAACTTCCTCTACAAGATTCGGAAGGTCTCTGTATGCATCTGGACCAGCAACCAAATCGACTAATTGCTCTTCTTCAAGCAAAGATTTTTTTAACCTTTCAGCCATACAACCAAGAATTCCAATGACCAAGTCCGGTTTTTTTGCCTTTTTGGATTTGAATTCGGTTAATCTGTTTCTTACTCTTAATTCTGCATTTTCGCGAATTGAACAGGTATTGATAAGCACCACATCTGCTTCGTCTACATTACGAGTGGTTGCGTAACCATTGGCATTCATTATTGAAGCAACTACTTCACTATCCGAAAAATTCATCTGACATCCATAGCTCTCAACGTAAAGTTTTTTTGAATCCGAAACAAAACTTGTTTCAGTTTTTAACATAACGGCAGAACCTTGCACACTTTCATCAATAACTTTATTTTCCATTTGTTATTTTCAACACTTAAATTTCATTACAAAATTAATAATTCTATGCAACTATGTCAAAATGGCAGACTCTAAGAGTCACAATTTATTTAAAAAATCAACCGAATTACTGAATTTTATAATATTCAAAATTAATTTAAACTTTGTTTAAACAAATATGGAGTGTCCGTGTTTTGAAATGCATATATCATTCTAATGCTTTTTACATATAATTTTGCATTCGAATTCAAACACGTTGATCATGGCTAAAAATCTTGTAATTGTCGAATCTCCTGCGAAAGCAAAAACCATAGAAGGATACTTAGGGAAAGACTTTGTTGTTAAGTCTAGTTTTGGACATGTCCGCGATTTGGGTAAAAAAGGATTATCCATAGAGTTGGAGCATAATTTCAATCCAATTTATGAGGTAACCCCTGATAAAAAACAAGTAGTTGCTGATTTGAAAAAATTAACAAAAGAAGCTGAGGTTGTTTGGCTGGCGACGGATGAAGACCGTGAAGGAGAAGCTATTTCATGGCATTTGTACGAGACATTAAACTTGAATAAAAAAGAAACCAAAAGAATAACCTTTAACGAGATTACTAAGCCAGCGATTCTTAAAGCAATTGAAAGCCCGCGAAATATTGATAAAAATCTTGTTGATGCGCAGCAAGCACGACGCGTTTTAGATAGAATTGTCGGATTTGAATTGTCGCCTGTGCTATGGAGAAAGGTTCGTCCGAGCCTATCTGCCGGACGTGTTCAGTCTGTTGCAGTGAGATTAATTGTCGAAAGAGAAAAAGAAATTGAAAAACATCAATCCACAAGTTTTATAAAAATTCAAGGTTTATTTCATGCAGCCAAAGGAAAATTAAAAGCTGAATTTTCTAAACAACTCGATGCGGTAGATGAAGCCGAAAAACTATTAAACAACCTCAAAGAAGCCAATTACAGCGTTGTTGACGTTACAGAAAAACCCGCTACAAAAAGTCCGGCAGCACCTTTTACAACATCTACTTTGCAGCAAGAAGCCAGTCTTAAACTTGGATTCTCTGTTTCACGAACCATGTCTGTCGCACAAAAATTATATGAATCAGGTAAGATTACTTACATGAGAACGGATTCAGTAAACTTGTCGGAATCTGCAGTTTCAGGTATAAAATCGGAAATTGAAAGAAGATTTGGCTCTGAATATAGCAATCCCACTAAATACAAAACAAAAAGTAGCGGAGCTCAAGAAGCCCATGAAGCTATTAGACCTACGGATTTTTCAATCGATAGTATTGCAGCAGAGCGCGACGAGCAAAGATTGTATGAGCTGATTTGGAAACGAACTTTGGCCTCGCAAATGTCTCATGCAAAATTAGAGAGAACTACTATTAAAATTGGAATTTCGAACGTTAACGATTTCTTCAACGCCAAAGGTGAGGTTGTTAAATTTGATGGATTTTTAAGGCTTTACCTTGCTTCAAATGTGGACGAGGTGGATGAAGATGATTCGAGTGATACTTTATTGCCTCAAGTTCAAATCAATGAAGTTTTAAAGTATGATCATATTGTAGCTACCGAGCGTTTTAATCGACCGGCTCCACGATATGTTGAGGCTTCTTTGGTTAAGAAATTAGAGGAATTAGGTATTGGAAGACCTTCAACTTATGCGCCGACGATTTCAACAATCCAAAAAAGAGGATACGTTGAGAAAAAAGAAAGAGAAGGTGTTCTCCGAAATTATGCTCAACTCACCCTTAATAACGGGAAGATCGAAAAAGAGACGAAATCTGAAATAACTGGTAAGGAATCAAATAAACTTTTCCCAACTGATATAGGTGTGGTCGTAACAGAATTTCTTGAACAACATTTCACTTCCATTATGGATTACCATTTCACCGCAAAAGTGGAAGAGGAATTCGATAATATTGCCAAAGGTATGGTGGAATGGACTGAAATGATTCGTTCTTTCTATAATCCTTTCCATGAAAATGTCGACGATACGCTTGAGCACTCCGAAAGAGCAACAGGTGAAAGATTTTTAGGTACGCATCCTGAATCTGGCAGAAAGGTAATAGCGAGAATAGGACGTTTCGGCCCAATGATTCAAATAGGTGATGAAAAAGAAGATGGTGAAAAACCCTTATTCGCTTCACTCAAGAAAGATCAGTCAATCAGCACCCTAACCTTGGAAGACGCGCTTAATCAATTTAAATTACCTCGAATTCTCGGAAGTTTTGAAAATCAAGAAATTAAAGCGAAT
>CANHQC010000232.1 GCA_947462695.1 Flavobacteriales bacterium
ACTCATACACCTAAAAACCATGCACGTTTGAGCAGATCGATGTTCTAAGTATTCCAGTTTTTCGTATACTTTTTGAAGCACAGTATCGCTAAAAACATCAACTAATTCAGAGGCCCGCTCGGGGTTTTCTCTGTTTATTTTTTCCCATTCTTCGCCATGAACACCGTTCACGATGAGGAAGTGTTTTAATTCTTCTTCCAACGGGATTAATTCTTCCTTGGTTAAGCGTCTGTATTTCATTAGGCAAAAATAGTGGATTACTTCATTTTTAACTGAATCCAATGTGCATCTAAGGTCTATTGAAAATCTTATTTTTGTACTATGACAAGGAAAAAAGGAATTGCCATTTTAGGGTCAACCGGATCGATTGGTACGCAAGCGTTAGACGTCATTGAAGCGTATCCGGAGTATTTTTCGCTGGAAGTAATTACTGCAGGAAAGAACGCTGAACTTTTGATAGAGCAGGCAAAAAAGTACCAACCAAATACGGTTGTAATTACCGAAGAGTCACTCTATCAGCAAGTAAAAGATGCATTATGGCAAGAATCTATTCATGTTTATTCGGGAAGTGAGTCGCTTTGTCAGGTGGTTGAATCTGCAGAGGTTGACACGGTTTTAACCGCTTTAGTTGGTTACGCTGGATTGAAGCCAACGTTGCGTGCAATAGAAGCAGGAAAAACCATTGCCCTTGCGAACAAAGAAACGTTAGTGGTCGCTGGAGAATTAGTTACACGATTGGCGCGTGAAAAAGGAGTGAATATTTATCCGGTTGATTCCGAACATTCAGCTATTTTTCAATGCTTGGTCGGCGAATTTCATAACCCAATTGAGAAAATTTACCTTACAGCATCAG
The DNA here is from genome assembly GCA_947462695.1 of Flavobacteriales bacterium. Lineage (GTDB taxonomy): Bacteria > Bacteroidota > Bacteroidia > Flavobacteriales_D > Crocinitomicaceae > M0103. Next base: position 854 of record CANHQC010000232.1, read on the forward strand.
GCGGCCCATTTCGTGGATGGAGTTTAGAACAGTTGCAGACGGTGAAGCGAGAACAAGCGCTTAAACATCCCAATTGGTCTATGGGTGCTAAAATCACCATTGATTCAGCTACATTAATGAACAAAGGTCTTGAGGTAATTGAGGCAAAATGGTTGTTTAACCTTAGACCCGATCAAATCGATGTAGTTGTCCACCCGCAGTCCATCGTTCACTCCATCGTTCAGTTTGAAGATGGAAGCATGAAGGCGCAGATGGGATTGCCAGACATGAAACTACCGATTCAGTTTGCCTTGACTTATCCGGATCGTTTTACCACTTCATTTCCACGCTTTGATTTCTTGAATTACCCCTCATTAACCTTCGAACAACCTGACAGAATGGTGTTTAAAAACCTCGATTTGGCCTACGAAGCCATGAATCTTGGAGGAACTGCAGCATGTGCGCTGAATGCAGCAAATGAAGTGGTTGTAGAAGCATTCTTGAATGAACAAATACCTTTTCTATCAATAGCTGATATTAACGAAGAGACTATGCGTACAACACCTTCGATAAATAACCCGGTTTACGAGGATTTCGTGGAAACTGACAAAATCGCCAGAGAGGCTGCATTACATTTGGTGACCAAATGGAAAATAACGTAAAAGAGTTATTTCGTTGATAACAATTGTGTGATTACGCTTTTATCATTGCCACAGTAATTTGTGAGTAAGTGAGTTAAAAGAAAATCCCTGTATTTCTCCTGCGATATTTTTGGTAAATAAACGAACCCCCTGCCCACAGCTTTGTGACGGACAAATTTTTTGCGTTCAAGAATACGAACGATGGTAGAAGTGGTATTGTACGCAGGTTTCGGGTTAGCATACAATTCTTGAATTTCTTTGACAGCAGCTTTACCTAATTTCCACAATTTCAACATCACCTGCTCTTCAGCGGGAGTTAAGCGTTCCATAGTGTATAGTTTTAGAAAAGTGAAGTTACGAAAAAAACAACACGAACGACATTACTCCCTATAATTCAGCGTATTATAGATTTAACTTTTTCTTTAAATCTTGTGAAATTCCACCTTTGTGAAGGTAAATATTGATCGTTTTCCACTTGAAATAAGCTTCTGAAACATACAAATACCCTTTGGGGTAATTTCCGGTTCCCCATGAATTTTTCACAAGAAAGTACCGTGTTCCTTTTTGATCGGTATATAAACCGACAATGTGCATGCCGTGATCGTCAGTTGTCGTTTTTCCATCGTAACCTTCTTGGCGGATTTCAGGTGTAATTGTCATTTCTGTTTGTGGAGATAGAAACGCATTTGATGATTTGTCCGCACCCGCGTCAGAGAAGTTTTTATTGTCACGGCCTTTCACTTCAATGGTACTTGGATCTTCAGGTGCGATTGCAATTCCATTTCTAAAACTGAATCCTTTTTCGGAAACGTCAGCTCCCCAAGCAACAGTATATCCATTTTTCAGGGCGTATTCACATGCATCAACTAAATCGGTTAAACCGATGTTGTAACTTTTTCCCCAAGCCCAATTGTCAGGAATGGCTAATTCACATTGTTTATACATGTCGTGATTTGTAAATGAAGTCAAGGAGACATAATCATCCATTTTCAATCCCAATTCATTCGCATAAGTTTTCGGAGTGTATTTCTTCCCTTTCCATTCAAAAGAAGAAGGATCAGGACCGAGATACGCATCTAAAATTCCAGAAAGGGCTTTTTTCCATGTTGTTGATATTCCAGATCCTTTTTGAACATGCGATAAAACACCATCCATTGCACCGGTTAACAGAGCTGACAGTTCACTGTGGTCATGGGAATCGCTTCCATAATTTAATCCATTGTAAACACCTTCAGGTACGATACCGAATTGATTGATTACGAATGGGATATCGTGAAATGCACCACCCTCACCAAAATTCGTTTTCCCATCCATTCGGATGTACTTATCAGCTTTTGACTCATATGCTTTACGTACAACGTACATTTCAGATAGCGCATCTGGATTTTTGATGCCTTTTCGAATCAACTCTGATTCAAAGAAAGAAAGCGCTGAAAAGGACCAACACGTACCTGTCATTCCTTGACTTTGAACAGGCGTAGCATCTAAATGAACAATTTTTTTAAACGCATAATCACTGTTTTCGGTGTTTTTGTACGTTTCATTCTGACCAAAAGAAGCCAAGGAGAACAAGAGAAAGCTTCCTGTAAGTAAACTAGTTTTCATAAGAAGTGATGTGTTGAATAATTATTTTTTTAACGTCCAGCCGTCAAATCCAGCAGCTGAGACTTTTGAAGCCAACGCTTGAATATCTGCTTGAGAAGATGCTCCACCCGCACTCACGCGTGTAAGGCCTTCGTTTACATCCAAAATATACGCCTGAAACCCTTTACTTTTTAATTGGTTTACCAATCTTTCTGCGTTAGAGGCATTTGAAAAACAACCTACAATCCATTCCAATGATTGGTTAGAACCTACTGATAAGGTAGGTGTTTCTTTTAATGTTTTAGTTGAACTTTCCTCAGCAACTTTCGGAAGGATAACTTCAACCGAAAATGTTTCATCGTACTGATAAACAGTTCGACCATCCGTATAGGTTAGTTGATCTTCAAACGCTTCGTCCTGAGGAAACTCGACAGCCTGAATAGCAGAAGTCTTTTGGTAAGCAGCTTGAGTTGGTTGGTGTAGCGGATTAAAGTCATGAAACGAAATCATTCCTGATTCCAACACATTTGTTTTAGCCGGAATCCAATACGAATAGAAGGCGAAGGGTAGCACGCAAGCGGCGGCAATGTATTTCCAAGTCGAGCTTGATTTCTGCGCAGCTGGGTGATCAATAATTTCGGGTTCTTTATCCTGTATTTTTCTGGTTGATTCCTGATCGAAAACAATCGGAACGACCTTTGTCTCGCTCGTTTCTGTAGTCAATTCAGTGGCAATTACAGCTCGTTGTGCGAGTTCAACATCTTCAGTTGTCAGGAAATGAACTTTTCCAAGTCCGTAAGATTCTAACAACAAGTTGAAGAAGCGGTCTTGCTCAAAGCACAAGTTTTTCTCTGCATCGAAGTACAGGAATCCAACTTTATCGATTGAGACGCGTTCTCCGCGGTTTAATGCTGATTTCCAACCATCGACCATTTCTTGAACAGATTGCTCGGCGGCAGTGTAGTTTAACCCGTTTTTAACAGCACACTCTGCTATTAGCAAACCGTCAT
>CANHQC010000233.1 GCA_947462695.1 Flavobacteriales bacterium
AACAGAACAAGTGAAGGAGGAAAATTAGCGGCTGGTCCGCTATGGGATTTTAACCTTGCGTTTGGCAATGCGAATTATTGTCAGGGAGGATTGACGACTGGATGGGAAATTAATTTCAATTCCATTTGTGGAGGACAATTGCAAAATCCTTTTTGGTGGCCAAGAATGCTTCAGGACACTACCTTTGCTCATGATGTGAAATGCAGATGGCTTGAACTTCGACAAGGAGTCTTAAGCTCGAATTACCTAATGAATTACATCGATAGCATAGCTGGAGTGCTTGATGAACCTTCCATTCGACATTTCTCTCGATGGCCGATATTAGGAACATATGTTTGGCCGAATAATTTTATTGGAAGTACTTTCCAAGAAGAAATTGATTACTTGAAAACATGGCTAACCAACCGATTGGCATGGATGGACGCAAACATGTTTGGGTCATGTGATGACTTAGGAATTAGTGAAGAAAATTCATTGAACACCGCCAGCTTATATCCTAATCCGACAGATGGCCGGTTTACCATTACGTGCAATGGAGTTCTCAAGCCTCAAAAAGTAATCATTACAAACGCTATTGGACAAGTGATTAGTTCTGTGCTCCATTCGAGTAATGGCCCATTTGAAATTAATTTAGAAGGGCAATCGAATGGCGTTTATTTTATTCAACTTTTTACAACTGAACTGAATTATCAAACCCTAAAACTAGTTAAACAATGAAACGTTTTATTTTGCACTTAGCCCTGTGTCTAATCCAACTAACTATTTTTTCTTCGTGTAAAAAAATTGAAGGTCCTGGGGGAACTTCTGCAATACGCGGAAAAGTAATCGGAACTCCAGTATCATCGAACGAGTTGGGTGAAAATGAAGTGATTCACGTTACAGTGCAAAAAGGAACTGAAATCGAGCACGGTGAATATTGGTTGTTAAACGGTGCGACAGGTGGGCAACTTTATTATATCTGGTACAATAACCCGACGTGGATTTCGAATGGTGATCCACAACTTGCAGGGCGAATTGGAATTAAAGTTGATTTCAATTACAGCGATAATAATACAACAGTAGCTCAAAACACCTTCGATGCGCTACTTTCAGAGGTGTCAAGTGATTTTACTGCCTCTCTAAATCAAGACATTATTACCCTTACCAGTATTGTGAAACAGAATATTCCTGATGCGGATAATGGCAATATCAATTTTACGGTAGATGTGGCAAATCAAGGACAACCAAGCGAATTCAACACAGAAAATCCTATTGGAATGGCTGATGACAGGGTCTATTTGATCTATGGTGAAAGTGAATCATTCAATGAATCAATGAAAACAGGTGCCGGTGGCGAATTTACTTTTGAAGGACTAAATCCAGGTATATACAAAGTGTATGCGTTGAGTGTTGATCCTCTTACCGGAGCGCAACTTCCAGTGTATAAATCAGTGGAGATAACAGAAAAAGGATCTGTAACTGATGCAGGTTTAATTGAAGTACAATTCTAAAATATGCGCGGTTTATTTGTTATTATTTGGTTGACTTCGTCTCTTGTTTGTAACGCACAATTGAATCAATTCTCGGGTAGGTTTGGGATCAATGGGAAAGTCAAGCTATCGAAGAAATTATCATTAAATACTGGAATACAATTAAGATCAGATATTTCAAATCTTCAATATAGAAGTACGAATTTCTTTTTAGATGGGACCTATCGATTGGCGAAACCACTAAAAGTTGGGCTTAACTACAGAAACCTTATTCAACCGAATGAACACGCTCTACTCGACGGCAAAAAAAACTCCTATAGAAACCGTTTCCAGCTGGAAGTATGCGTTTCACCATTTGAATGGTTGCATTGGGACAAATTTATAGCTATTGAATGGCGCACTTTAATGCAATTTGAGCAATTTAAATTCAAACGAAATCAACTGACTTGGCGAAATAAATTGACAATCAAACCAACACTTAAAAAAAGTGTGTTTAATCCTTATTTGTCGGCTGAACTATTTTACCGCTTCAACCAGTATTCCTATTTTATTGATGAAGAGTTAATTACTCAAGGATTATTAAATGAATTCAGGTACTGTTTAGGAACCGAAGTAAAGCTTTCAAAAAATGATGCAATAGATGTCGGTATAATGTTTCGTGATTTTCAGACTTCAAGACCATCTAATCTGACACTAACGGTAACATACATTCATGACTTTGGAAGAATGTTTAGAAAAGACTAAATGTTAAACTTTACCAATCTTATTGATTTAATACGAGTGGTTAGTGAAAAGCACCTTATTTTTACCTCATCTTAAATTTGAAACTATGAAGAAATTGTTCTTAACACTACTGACTTTTGTTGCTGCAGTATCCCTTAACGCACAGTCTGTTGACGAAGTCATCAATCAATATTACGAAACCATTGGAGGAAAAAAATGGGATGAAATAAAAGGAATGCGCATGACTGCCAACGTAGATCAAGGAGGAATGACCATTCCTGTAGAGGTTGTTTCTATGAGAGACGGACGTATGTATACCCAAGTTACATTCATGGGTAATACGATGATCATGGCGGCTTTTGATGGTAAGACAAGCTGGAGAACAAATTTCATGACTATGGCCGCAGAAGAAAGTCCATCGGATGATTCTGAAAATGCCAAACGCTCGGCTAAAGAATTTCCAAGTGGACTAATCAACTATAAATCCCTTGGTTATACTGCTACACTTATGGGCACAGAAAAAGTGGAAGGAACAGATTGCTACAAAATCAAATTGGAAAAGAAAACCATGTTGGTGGAAGGAAAAGAAATTCCAAATGTAGAGTACCACTATATTGACAAAGACAATAAAGTACCGGTAATGACAGAAATGGAAATTACATCTGGGGAAATGAAAGGTCAGATCGCTCAAAATAAATTTAGCGATTACCAAGAAGTTGACGGTGTCTTTGTTGCCTTTTCAAATACTTCTGGAATCAAAGATGGTCAATCTCAAACGGTCCAATTTGAAAAAGTGGAAATGAATCCAACGGTGGATGAATCGAAATTTTCATTCCCAAAAAAATAAGCCCTTTATTGATCGAAAGTCAACCATAATAAAAGCTCAATTTTACATTGGGCTTCTTTTTTAAGTATCAATTCCTATGAATAAAATTGTTTCCATCCTGTTTTGTGTGGGTTTAACCACTAACCTATTTGCACAAGAGGCATTGAATGCCGGTGAACTCTTCGGTGATTTAAAAGCACGACATATTGGTCCAGCTTTGATGAGCGGTCGTGTTTCAGACATTGAATTACATCCCAAAAATTCAAACGTTGTACTGGTTGGAACTGCTGGTGGTGGCGTTTGGAAATCCCAAGACGGAGGTGTGCGATTCAATTCTATTTTTGACGGGTATTGCCAATCTATTGGTGTAGTCACGATGGATCCAAGTGATCCGGATAATAGCTATTGGGTTGGAACAGGAGAAACGTGGACACGAAACAGTGTATCGGCAGGAGACGGAATTTATAAAACCAACGACGGAGGAAAAAACTGGACGAAAATGGGTCTCGAAAAAACGGACCGAATCGCTTCCATTCAAGTTCATCCGACCAATCCAAATGTGGTTTACGTTGCAGCACTTGGAGCGCTTTGGGGAGACAGCGATCAACGTGGGGTGTACAAAACAGAAGATGGTGGTAAAACCTGGAATAAAATCCTTTTCGTAAATAATACGACCGGTTGTTCTGAGTTGGTCATGGATCCATCCAATCCGAATATTTTATATGCAGCATTTTGGGAGTTCAGACGCACAGCTTATTCATTCAATTCGGGCGGAAGTGCAAGTGCCTTGTACAAATCAACCGATGGAGGTAAAACGTGGAAAAAATTGGAAAGCGGCTTGCCAAAAGGGAAATTAGGTCGTATCGCAGTGACTATTGCACCTTCCAATCCTTCCACTGTTTACGCGGTTCTTGAAGCAGAGAAAAAAGAGGAGAAAGGATTGTACCGATCGACTGATGGTGGAGAAACGTGGACGTTTATGAACGGAGATTTTGAATTGACTGTGCGACCGTTTTACTTTTCGCGCATTACTGTT
>CANHQC010000234.1 GCA_947462695.1 Flavobacteriales bacterium
CGTGGCGCTAATTGTTGAAAGAGAAATAAATGCAGTCACTGATAATCCAACTATTTTTCCGGATGAAGAGTTGATTGTTTCAGCGGGGAACTTCCATGGTCAACCACTTGCCATATCAATGGATTTTTTAGCCATCGCCCTCGCTGAAATGGGGAGTATCTCTGAAAGACGTGTATACAAGCTTATTTCAGGAACACGTAATTTACCTCCTTTTTTAGTCGCAAATAGCGGATTGAATTCCGGGTTTATGATTCCTCAGTATGCATGTGCGTCTATCGTAAGTCAAAACAAACAATTGTGCACACCAGCGTCTGTCGATACTATTGATTCGTCAAATGGCCAAGAAGACCATGTCAGTATGGGAGCAAATGCAGCGACTAAACTGTATCGAATTATACAGAACTGTTGGTCCATTCAAGGAATTGAGTTAATGAATGCAGCTCAGGCCTTTGATTTCTTTCCTGACAGAAAAACGAGTAGTGAATTAACGAATCTTCACAGTGCGTTCCGAATGACGGTGCCTTTTGTAGAAAATGATACGTATCTTCACCCTTTGATGCAAATCAGCAGAGACTTTGTACAATCCTTGAAAAATGAGTATGGAAACAAATGAGTTTGAAAAAATGTATGAAGAGGCCCCAAAACGCCCTACTTTTCTAGTCGTACTTGCTGTATTGAGCTTTGCTTCAATCGGTTTTTCTTTACTGTCTAGTTTTATTGCCGTAGCATCTGGGCCCCAATCAGAAGAACAGGTCATGGAACAACGTGTTCAATTGGCTGAATTAGCAGAGGATATGCGCGCCGAAGAAATGGAGTCTATGGCGCTTACGATTGAAAAAATCGAGCGAATGCTGGTGACATTAAACGATCATTTTTTCACTAATCAATTGGTTACCATTTCTTTATTAATTCTAGGCTTACTAGGTGTATTGTTTATGTGGCAAGGAAAGCGACTAGGTTTTCACTTGTACATTCTTTATTCTATTAGTGCCGCTATTCAATATTACCTATTCGTGAGTCCAGCAGATATCCCTTCGTTTTTAATAATTTGGAATGTGCTGATTTCAGGAGTGTTTGTACTACTCTATTCTAGAAATCTAAAGTGGATGAGATAGTCCGCTAAGAAAAAGGAATCTACCCAAATAATGCGAATCTTTGTGTACCTTTGCGCCAAAATTAAGGCACAATGATTTCAGTAAACAACCTCTCCCTTCAGTTTGGAAAACGCGTTTTATTCGACGAAGTAAATGTGAAATTCGTTAATGGCAATTGCTACGGTGTAATTGGCGCAAATGGAGCGGGTAAGTCCACGTTTCTCAAAATCCTTACCGGTGATCAAGATCCAACGACAGGTCGTGTAGAGTTAGAACCAGGAAAACGTCTGGCGGTATTGAAACAAAATCACTTTGAATTTGATGAGTTTCAAGTACTACAGACAGTCATTATGGGACATAAGCGGTTATTTGAAATCATGACCGAAAAAGATGCACTGTACGCCAAGCCGGACTTTTCAGATGAAGATGGTATGCGAACGGCAGAACTGGAAGGTGAATTCGCCGATTTGGAAGGATGGAATGCTGAAACGGATGCTGCATCGCTTTTGAGCAACCTTGGAATAGAGGAATCAAAGCATTACTTATTAATGAAGGATCTTTCAAGTGACTTGAAGGTTCGTGTACTCCTCGCTCAGGCGCTATTTGGTAACCCAGATGTGTTAGTGCTTGATGAGCCAACCAACGACCTTGATTTAAAAACAATTGGCTGGTTAGAAGATTTCTTACTTGATTTTAAAAATACGGTTATCGTTGTCTCACACGACCGCCACTTTTTAGATACGGTATGTACGCACATTTGCGATATCGATTATAGTAAAATCAATGTCTTTACTGGGAATTACACCTTCTGGTACCAATCTTCTCAATTAGCCTCACGTCAACGTGCAGATAAAAACAAAAAAGCAGAAGAGAAGAAAAAAGAACTGATGGACTTTATCTCTCGTTTCTCTGCCAATGCATCTAAATCAAAGCAAGCAACGAGCCGTAGAAAAATGCTCGACAATTTAAACATCGAGGAAATTCAACCATCAAGTCGAAAATACCCAGGTATTACCTTTCATCAGGAACGTGATGCAGGAAATCAGATTTTAAGTATCGAAAATTTATCGAAATCAAAAGATGGGGGAGCCTTGTTCAATGGACTTTCTATTACAATCAATAAAGGGGATAAAATTGCTTTTATCTCACGGAATTCAGTTGCGTTAACCTCTTTCTTCGAGATTCTTGCTGGTAATATGCAACCCGATACAGGTTCATTTACCTATGGAACAACCATTACTACGGCTTATTTACCAAATGATAACCATGCTTATTTTGCGGATAAACTTCCGTTGATTGATTGGTTACGTCAATACGCGCAAACGGATGAAGAACGAGAGGAAGTGTATTTAAGAACGTTCCTTGGCCGAATGTTATTCACTGGAGAAGAAGCCCTGAAAACGGCAAATGTGTTGTCTGGTGGTGAGAAAGTACGTTGTATGTTATCTAAAATGATGCTCGCAAAGGCAAATTTATTGTTGCTTGATGAACCGACAAATCACCTTGATCTTGAATCTATTACAGCATTAAACAATGGAATGGCTGAATTTCAAGGTACGCTTTTGTTTACATCGCATGACCATGAGTTAGTGAGTACTGTAGCAAATAGAATAATTGAGCTAACACCAAACGGTATTATCGATAAAATGATGCCGTACGATGACTTCTTGGCTGATGCTAAAATCCTGCAACAGGCGCAAGAAATGTATGCTTAACTTGGAAATATGATTCGTTATTCTTTATCCATTGATCAACCGCAGCAGCAATACCTGCACATTCAGGTTGACTTTGAAGTTACTGAATCAGAAACCATAGTTCGAATTCCAAGTTGGCGTCCGGGACGTTACGAGCTTGGTAATTTTGCCAAGAATGTCAAAGGGTTTTCTGTGTTTGATGACAAAAACAACCGGCTACAGAGTGCGAAAATCTCCAAGGACAGTTGGCAAATTGATACCTCTTCAACATCTTTTATTCGTGTTCGATACAGCTACTATGCCGCAGAACTAAACGCGGGGTCCACCTTTTTAGCTGTAGATCAATTGTATGTGAACCCAGTTAATTGTTTTGTGTTTCTCGAGCAACACAAGGAAGAGGCCATTCAAGTGGAATTAGCCATTCCGGACCATTGGACCATTGCATCTTCAATGGATCAAGATGGTAAAACAATGTTAGCGAGTTCATTTGATGAATTAGCTGATTCACCGTTTATCTGTTCTCCATACCTCACTCACGCTGAATATACGTCAGGAAACACGCTGTTTCATGTGTGGTTAAACGGTGCGGTAAATCCGGATTGGGATAAATTACTCCATGATTTTAAACGATTTACAGATGCGCAGATTGCTAAATTCAGTGAGTTTCCTGTCAGTGAATACCATTTTTTAATTCACTTATTACCTTATAAATCCTATCACGGTGTAGAGCATACAAAATCTACTGTGATTACGCTGGGGCCAAGCTACGATGTATTTGACTCGCTTTATAAAGAACTTCTTGGTGTCTCTTCTCATGAATTGTACCATACGTGGAATGTAAAAATGATTCGTCCAATCGACTTGTTTCCGTACGATTTTACACGGGAGAATTACTCGCGAATGGGCTATTTGTGTGAAGGAGTAACAACCTATATGGGTGACCTGTTCCTTTTAAAAAGTGGTGTTTTCACATTTGACCAATACGCGTTGGAATTCAATAACCAGTTACAAAAGCATTTTGATAACCACGGTAGATTCCATTATTCGGTTGGTGAATCTTCGTTTGACACGTGGCTGGATGGCTACACTCCAGGTGCACCTGGAAGAAAGGTATCGATCTATACTGAAGGCTGTTTATTAGCATTTGTCATGGATACGATGTTGCTTCAAGCGACAAACTATAAAGTTGGATTAGATGAGGTCATGAAACGCTTGTATTTCAATTTTGCGCTTCGTCACAAAGGAGTTTCAGA
>CANHQC010000235.1 GCA_947462695.1 Flavobacteriales bacterium
ATTCATGATGTGGAAATTGCGCGTTACATAACACCGTATGGAATTCAATTTGATTTAGGTCCAAATGGCTTCACATGGATTTATGATGTCACGGACTATCAAATGTATTTGAAGGATACAGTTGATTTAGCTGCGCACAATACACAAGAATTAATAGACTTGAAGTTCGCATTTATTGAGGGTATTCCTCCGCGTGATGTGCACAAACGGGAGCCAATATGGGCAGATTTTAGAAGTTTCAATTATGCCAATATGGCAAACGATGTGGATCTTCAACCCATTACGGTGGAACTTTCAGATTCTTCTGAAATGTTTAAAATTAAAACGCGCCTAACTGGTCACGGTCAAGTTGGAAATGGTGGATGCTGTGAATGGGCTCCGAAAGATCATGAAATAAAAGTAGATGGAGTTTCCCGATTCAACTGGAACATTTGGCAGACAACTGAATGTGGGGACAACCCAAATATTAGCCAGGGTGGAACATGGCCCTATGCGCGAGAAGGATGGTGTCCGGGTGATCAAGTGCGTGAAAACGAGTTTGATTTGACGCCATTTGTAAGCCCGGGAGAAACTGCCCTAATCGATTATGCGATTTCACCAGTTCCAGCGAATGATCCCGGACAATCGGGTGGTAATTATATTGTTGCCTTAGACTTGATATCTTATTCAGCTCCAAACTTTCAACACGACGCTGCGGTAGTTGATATCCTCAATCCAAATAAGTGGGAATATTACAGCAAATGGAATCCGACGTGTTCTAATCCACGAATTGTGCTTCAAAATACAGGAGCACAACCGCTAACAAAGTGTATTATTCGTTGTTGGATTAGTTATGGTGATTGGATGGAATATGAGTGGACAGGAAACCTAGGATTCTTGGAAAAAGAAGTGGTTGAAATTCCAGTTACTAATTTGAATTGGTGGAATGACTACCATGGTGAACAAACGTTTACTGCTCAGGTGTATGCGGTTGAAGGTTACCCGGATTTGGACGAATACCAACCCAATAATGCCAAAACAACTAAATTCGAGGCTCCAGAAACTATTAATGGTCCTTTCTTCGTTTGGTTCATCACCAACAATAAAGCGAATGAAAATTCCTATAAGTTAATCGATGCTTCTGGTACGACCATTTTTGAACGAGAAACTTTGACAAATAATACAACTTACAAGGATACGTTCGATTTAAACCCTGGTTGTTACAGCCTTATCGTTCAAGATTCAGATAACGATGGAATGGGCTTTTGGTACTCAAGCCAAGTAGAGGGTGAAACCGCAGGTCAATTCAGGGTACGACTAGTAGGAGGAAATTATGTCGAGATTTTCCCTGGTGATTTCGGTAGCTACCACAGGTATGATTTTTCCGTTGGATTCTCAGTAGGAACGGAGGAATTGCAACTAAGTCACTCTATTGAATTATTCCCTAATCCAACCAATGGACAAGTATATGTCGAACTGAATGGAAATGTAAATGGGGAAGCTCGTTTAGAAATTGTTGATCTTATGGGAAGAACAGTGTACTCCGAATCCATGCTTGCAAAAGAAACTGTTGCAGAGGCGAAGCCAGACCTGTCCTTTTTACAATCTGGACGTTACATAGTTAAAATCATATGTAAAGATCAGGTATACACGAAAGATCTGATTAAGAACTAAGTAGATTCGACATGCTATTTTTTAAACAAAGGCTATCGAGAGGTAGCCTTTTGTTTTATTCTTTTCGTTTTCAAAAACTACCATTTATTTCTAATTTTGTTTAAAACGTTTTTATGGCCTTTGATATCGCAGTAATTGGTGGGGGAATAGTTGGAGCGGCAACTTTATATAAGTTACAGGTGAAATACCCGCATCTTTCGATCGTGTTGATTGAAAAGATGGATAAGCTAGCCGACCATCAAACGGGGCATAATTCGGGTGTAATCCACTCAGGATTATACTACAAACCTGGATCGTTAAAAGCAAGAAACTGCATTCAAGGGCGAAAAGAATTAGTGGCTTTTGCAAAGGAACATGGCATAAAACACGACGTGTGTGGAAAGGTTGTCGTAGCTACCGATCCTTCCGAGTTACCCTTTATGGAAAAGATCTTTCAAACAGGTCTTCAAAATGGAATTGAAGGGATTCGTAAGTTAACCGCTGAAGAAGTTAAAGAGTACGAGCCTTTTGTGGAGTCAATTGGTGGAATTCATGTTCCAGTAACGGGTATTATTGATTTCCGTGGCGCCACAGAGAAAATGGTCGAATTGGCATTAGCCATTAATCCTAACAGTGAATTGCGATTGAATACAGAGGTAACTGATGTGAAAAAAATGGCATCATCATCCATTATTCAGACAAATAAAGGCGATGTTGAGGCACGTTATCTTGTGTTCTGTGCTGGACTTCAAGCAGATCGATTAGCGAAAAAAGATGGAATCAAATTAAAAGAAAAGGTAGTAGGATTTAGAGGTGATTATTATGAACTTACCGATCAGGCAAAACACAAGGTGAAAAACTTGATTTATCCTGTTCCTAATCCGGATTTTCCATTTTTGGGTGTTCATTTTACACGAATGACAGATGGTGAAATTGAGTGTGGACCGAACGCTGTATTTACATTCAAACGTGAAGGTTACGGTAAGACGGATTTTTCATTTCGAGATACGTGGGATGCATTAACCTATAAAGGAACGTGGAAATTGTTTTTCAAGAATATGTCATTTGGCATCAATGAATACAGAAGGGCATTTTCCAAGAAGTTGTTCTTAAAAACCTTGCAACGGATGATTCCCTCATTGACTATGGATGATATAAAACCAGGTAGAGCGGGAGTTCGTGCACTTCTATTAGCACAGGACGGAGATACTCGGGATGATTTCAGAATTGAATACCATGGAAATTCCATACATGTACTGAATGCACCTTCTCCAGCAGCAACGGCCTCCTTGGCTATTGGGGGTTATATTGCTGAGGAAGTAGAGAAACACTTCAAGTTGTAATGTTGTACTTCTCACGAAGCTTACAGATACTTTTTTTTCTGATTATACTTTTAGGATGCCGTAATCCTTCAAAAAAAAGCATACTTGAAAAGGATGTGAACATACTGTCCGTTCCCTCTGCTTCAGCTTGCGAACAAATAGGCAATTCAATTTTTATTGTTGGTGATGATTCGCCCTATCTCTATCGATTCGACTTGTCTTTTCGAAATGTCGATAGTATATTGATTTATCCCGATAAGTATTCCAGAGTCAATAGAATTGACAAAGAAAAAAAGCACGATTATGAGTCAATGACGTCAGTTCAATGGAACGGTCAGGAAGCATTGTTCATCTTAGGATCAGGATCTAAAAAAGCTCGACAAAAAGGCCTCATCTATTTATTGAACGGTAACAAAATAATTCACCTTGATCTGCATCGTTTTTATACAGCGCTTTCGGCTCTCATGGGAATTGATCAAAGCGAGTTAAACTGCGAAGGTATGACTTTGCAAAACGACCAGTTAATTTTAGCTAATAAACCCACAAACGCTCTCATTTCAATCAGTTGGAAGCAGTTTATTTCCTTTGTTTCTAAAAAGTCACCTTCATTTGATGTTCGTGTGTATAAATTGAATTTACCTTCACGTAATCAGCATGTTATTCAACTCACAGGCTTAGATTTTTCATCAGATGGCACCCTTTATTTTACAGCCTATTCCAATAATGGTGCGAAACCAGGACAATTTTATCCTAAACCAAGAGCCATTATAGGTAAGGTTAACCTAAGCAATCTTGAGAATGTCAATAAGCCAAATTACACTGAACTTACCCCTTCATTAGCATTAAAAATAGAAGGAATTTCAATGCTGAAAAAAACACAAGGGAATAATGATTTTATCTTGGTTTCAGACGGTGAAAATGAAATTTCTCATTTGTTAAAAGGCACTTTTTCACTTGTAAAATAACTTTTTAAACGTTCTTTTAACAAAAAATTAAGGCCCTAATTAAAAGTGAAAGCACAAATTTGCATTTCATGAAAGTTACACTTCGACTGACTATTTCAAAAGCTCTCACATTGACGC